>VGIE01000512.1 GCA_016867955.1 Betaproteobacteria bacterium | reverse complement strand
GATGCAAGCTGATCACCCGCACCACCCGCAGCATGCACCCCACCGACGACGGCATCGCCTTCCACGAACGGTCCCGGCGCATCCTCGCCGATGTCGAGGAGACGGAGCACCTGCTGGCGCGAACCCGCAGCCGGCCGCAGGGCCAGCTGCGCATCGACCTGCCCACGACCTTCGGCAGGCTCTACTTCATCCACGCGCTGCCGCAATTCATCGCCCGCTATCCGGACATTCAGCTCACGATCACGATCACCGACCGGCGCGTCGACATCATCGACGAAGGCGTGGACGCCACCGTGCGCACCGGGGTATTGGAGGATTCCAACTTCATCGCGAGAAAGCTCTATGACGCGCGCTTCGTCGCCTGCGCCTCGCCGGCCTTCCTTGCCCGGCACGGCGAACCGCGCGCCCCCGAGGACCTCGCGCGCTTTCGCTGTCTGGGCTTCATGTCGCCATTCACCGAGCAGGTCACGCCGTGGCAGTTTTCGAAGGAAGAGGGACAGGGCGGCGCGCACCACGTCCACGCCGTCGACGGCAGGCTCAATATCATGAACGCCGACGCGCTGGTGGAGGCGGCCATCGCCGGCGTCGGCATCATTTACCTGCTGGACATCTCGGTCAATCGCGCCCTTGCCGCGGGGCAGTTGCGCCCGCTGCTGCAGGATTGGCAGACCTCGACCCTGCCCGTGTCGGTGCTCTATCCGCATGCCCGCCACCTTTCGGCCAAGGTGCGGGCCTTCGCCGACTTCGTCGCGGAGATGTTTCCGCTGCCGGCTGTCGTTTCTGCGGCCTCGCCACCGGCTTAGGCGCTGACATGGACGGTCGTCCCTGCGCCGGAGCGCGGGCCGCCTGCGGTAAGCTTGCCCCGCCATGAACAAGTCCTACGACGCCATCATCATCGGCGCCGGCCACAACGGCCTGGTGTGCGCCTGCTATCTCGCGCGCGCGGGCCTGCGCGTGCGCGTGCTCGAGCGCCGCAACGTGATCGGCGGCGCGGCGGTAACCCAGGAGTTCGCACCCGGGTTCCGCAACTCGGTGGCGGCCTATACGGTCAGCCTGCTGAACCCGAAGATCATCGCCGACCTGCGCCTCGCGCAACACGGCCTGCGCGTTGTCGAACGCCCTTTCGCCAACTTCCTGCCGCTGCCGGAGGCCGGCAGCTTCCGGCTGGGGCCGGGTCTTGCGGCGACGCAGGCCGCGGTAGCGCATTTCTCCAAGCGCGATGCCGCGCGGTTGCCCGACTATTACGCCATGATCGAGCGCGTTGCAGCGGTGCTGCGCGATGCGGTGCTACGCACCCCGCCTAATGTCGGCGGCGGCATCGCCGACCTCGGGCGCGGCGCGATGCTGGCCCTGCTCCTGAAGTCGCTGGACATGCCGGCGCGGCGGGACATGCTGGAACTGTTCACGCGCAGCGCGGGCGAGATGCTCGACGACTGGTTCGAGAGCGATCCGCTGAAGGCCGCCTTCGGCTTCGATGCCGTGGTGGGCAATTTCGCCAGCCCGTATTCGGCCGGCTCCGCGTACGTGCTGCTGCACCACGCCTTTGGCGAGGTAAACGGCAAGCGCGGCGCCTGGGGGCACGCCATCGGCGGCATGGGCGCGATCAGCGCAGCCATTGCCGCCGAAGCCCTTGCGCACGGCGTCGAGATCAGCACCGACAGCGCGGTCGTTCGCGTGCTGGCCGGCGCGCACGGCGCCAGCGGGGTCGCTCTGGCCGATGGCAGCGAGATCGCGGCCCGCGCCGTCATCGGCAATCTCAACCCGAAACTGCTGTACCTGAAACTCGTCGATCCCGCGCTGCTGGACGCCGACTTCCGTGCGCGCATGGAACGCTGGAAATGCGGCTCCGGGTCTTTCCGCATGAACGTCGCGCTATCCGAGCTGCCCGATTTCAACTGCGCACCCGGCAGGCAGGCGCAGCCGCACCATTCCTCCGGCATCATCATCGCGCCCTCGCTGGCCTACCAGGATCGCGCCTGGGTTGACGCGCGGCGCGAGGGCATGTCGACAGAACCCATCGTCGAGATGCTGATCCCGAGCACTCTGGACGACAGCCTCGCCCCGCCCGGGCAGCACGTGGCCAGCCTGTTCTGCCAGCAGTTCAACCCCGAGCTCGGGGACGGGCGCAACTGGGACGATCGGCGCGACGAGGCCGCCGAGCGCATCATCGACACGGTGACGCGGCATGCGCCGAATTTCCGCTCCAGCATCGTCGGCCGGCAGATGCTGTCGCCGCTCGACCTGGAACGCGATTTCGGCCTGGTGGGCGGTGACATCTTTCACGGCCGCCTTTCGCTAGACCAGCTCTTCTCGGCGCGCCCGGTGCTGGGGTACGCCGACTACCGCTCGC
>VGIE01000511.1 GCA_016867955.1 Betaproteobacteria bacterium | reverse complement strand
CTGGAAGATTCAATTGCTGGGGCGTGCCAAGCCGGGCGGAACCAAGCTTTGACCGCACTGAAATAGGTGACCACTCACTGGGCGCCACGAATCAGGCGACCGATCCGGAATCGAGCAGAGGAGACCAGACATGAAACGGGTTCTTCCGCGCGCGGCCACAGGCCTCGCGTTCCTCGTCCTGACAGTCGCGTTGGCCGCACCCATCCCGGCACGCGCGCAGACCTTCCCCACCGGCCCGGTCCGCATCGTCCTGCCGTTCGCCACCGGCGGCGCGCTCGACGTGATGGCACGCGCGGTCGCGGCGAGCATGACCGCGACCCTTGGCCAATCCGTCTTCGTCGAATCCCGCCCCGGCGGCAACAGCGTCATCGGCACCCGGGCGGTGGCGCGGGCGGCGCCGGACGGGCATACGATCCTGATCCAGGCCACCGCGTTCCTGGTGGTGCCGGCGATGATGCCGTCCACGCCCACCTACGACCCGCTCAAGGAATTCGCGCCCATCAGCAACGTGTCGCTGGTCTCGCAGGTGCTGGTGGTGCCGCCGTCTTCCGCCGCGAAGACCACGGCCGAGTTCATCGCGCTGGCCAAGGCGCGGCCGGGGGCGCTCAATTACGGCTCGGGCGGCGCCGGCACATCGGCGCACATGGCGGCTGAACTCCTGATGCGCCAGGCCGGCCTGCAGCTGGTGCATGTGCCGTACAAGGGCAACGCGCCCGCGCTGGTCGACCTGCTCGGCGGCCGGCTGGACCTGATGTTCGACAACATTCCTTCGCTCCTGCAGCACATCGCTGCCGGGCGGCTGCGGCCGCTCGGGGTCACGAGCCTGAAGCGCTCGCCGCTCCTGACGGAGGTGCCCGCGATCAGCGAGACGGTGCCCGGCTACGAGGCGAGCATCTTCCAGGGCCTGTTCGCGCCCGCGGGCACGCCGCCGGCGGTGCTCGCGCGGCTGCACGCGGCGGTGGTCCGGTTCACCGACGACCCCGCCAATAAGGAGCGCTTCGCGCAGCAGGGCACGCTGCTCGAGGGCAGCGTATCGCCGCAGGCGTTCGCGACGCGTCTGGCGGCAGATTCCGAGAAGTGGGTCGGCATCGTCAGGGAGGCCGGGATCCGCGCCGAATAACAGCCCGCGCCGCCGCTCCGCGGCAGCGCGCCGGCACCGAACGAGGAGACATCCATGCCCAAGGTCAGGTCCGCCGACGGTCTCGGCATCCATTACGAGGTCCACGATTACACCGATCCGTGGATCAAGCCGCCGACGCTGATCCTGCAGCACGGCTTCGGCCGCACGGCGCGCTACTGGTACCACATGATCCCGTACCTCGCGCGCCAGTGCCGCGTGATCTGCCCGACACTGCGCGGCCTGGGCGAGTCGGACGGCGACATCGACCTCGAGCGCGGCCTGACGCTGGACAACTACATGGCCGACCTCAACGCCGTCATCGACGATGTCGGCGCCGAGTCGGTGCACTACGTCGGCGAGTCGATCGGCGGCATCCTCGGCTATGCGCTAGCGGCGCTTCATCCGGCGCGGGTGAAGAGCCTCACGGTGATGGCTGCGCCGCTGTTCATCCCGCCGGCGGTGCAGCAGGCGTTCGCGTTCGGCCATGCGTCCTGGGCCGACGCCATCCTCGAGATGGGCACCTACGAATGGTGCCGCCGCGCCAACGGCGAGACGCGCTTTCCTCCCGGCACCGATGTGCGCCTGGTCGACTGGTATGCCGCCGAATCGGCGAAGAACCGCAAGGAAGTGATGGCGGCGCTGGCGCGCTTCGCGTGCGCGGCCGACATCACCGGCCTCATCGAGCGCATCGAGGCGCCGGTGCTGGGGCTCTACCCGTCCGCGGGCAGCAAGGTGGCCAGCGACGACCAGCTCGCGACCATCAAGGCGAAAGTGAAGAACCTGTCGATCATCCACCTGCCGACGCCCTATCACATGGTGTGGGTGCTGTACCCGGGCGTGTGCGCCGGGCACATCCGGCATTTCATCGCCACGCGGGAGGGGATCGCCTGCCCGGAGTGAGCGGCTGCGTTGACGCGCACGGTAGGTGTTGGCATTATCGCCAACATGAAGGCGACGCTTCTGCTCCGCAGGCGAGTGGCGGATTCCGCCGGAGGCTTCGCGGAATATGTGGTCTGGCTGCTCCCTAAGCCTGTTCCGCCGTCGACGCATCCCTACAAATACCGGTATCTTTACCAATAGCGGCTCGTGGGGCGACATAAGCTGCATTGTGCGCCGTCAAACCAGGACCGGGGAGCGCGAGAATGGCCAAATCGTGCGGTGCAACTCAGCCTGGGGCGGATAGATTTTCCTATCCGTTAGCGTGTCGGGGATCTTCAAAGTTCAGCACCTCAT
>VGIE01000510.1 GCA_016867955.1 Betaproteobacteria bacterium | reverse complement strand
AGGTTGCAGGCGCGCGGCGTCGTGCTCGCCTGGGTGACCCTGCATGTCGGCGCCGGCACCTTCCAGCCGGTGCGCGGCGACGACCTTGCCGGACACCGCATGCATGCGGAGCGCTACGACATCCCGCCGGAAACAGCCGCCGCGGTGGCTGCCGCGCGCGCCAGGAGATCGCGCATCGTCGCTGTCGGCACCACCAGCCTGCGGGCCCTTGAATCGTCCGCGGGAGACACAGGCGGCATACGACCCGGAGCCGGAGAGACCCAGCTCTTTATTACGCCGGGCTACGCGTTTCGCGCCGTCGACCGGCTGCTGACCAACTTTCACCTGCCGCGTTCGACGCTGCTGATGCTGGTGTCCGCCTTTGCTGGCGTCGACGCCATCCGCAATGCCTATGCAGCCGCCGTTGCGGGGGGATACCGGTTTTTCAGCTATGGTGACGCAATGCTGCTGGAGCGCGCGGAAACGGCAACCAACGGGGATGGCACCGAACGATGAAATTCACGCTGACGGCACTGGACGGCCAGGCCAGGCGCGGGCAGCTCGAGTTGGCGCACGCCACGGTCGAGACGCCGGTATTCATGCCGGTGGGAACCTACGGCTCGGTCAAGGCCATCAGCCCCGAGGAACTGGAGGCCGACGACGCGCGCATCGTCCTCGGCAACACCTACCACCTGTGGCTACGTCCCGGGCTCGACGTCATCGCCGCGCACGGCGGGCTGCACCGCTTCATGGGCTGGCAGCGCGCCATCCTGACCGACTCAGGCGGATTCCAGGTGTTCAGCCTCGGTGCCATGCGCACGATCAGCGAGGAAGGCGTGCAGTTCGCCTCGCCCATCAACGGCGACCGCATGCTGCTGACACCGGAGGAATCGATGCGCATCCAGCGCGTGCTCGACTCCGACATCGCCATGATCTTCGACGAGTGCACGCCCCATCCCGCCGACGAAGGCGCCGCGGCCGAATCGATGCGCCTGTCGCTGCGCTGGGCCGCGCGCTGCAAGCGCGCCTGGGAAGCCGGCGCGCAGGGCACGCCCGGCAACGCCCTGTTCGGCATCGTGCAGGGCGGCATGCACGAGCGCCTGCGCGACGAGTCGCTGCGCGGATTGCTGGACCTGGGATTCGCGGGCTATGCCGTGGGCGGGCTTTCGGTCGGCGAACCCAAAGCGGACATGCTGCGCATCCTCGTGCACACCGCGCCGCAACTACCGGCCGAAAAGCCGCGCTATCTCATGGGCGTGGGAACCCCCGAGGACATCATCGATGCCGTGACCTGCGGCATCGACCTGTTCGACTGCGTCTTGCCCACGCGCAATGCGCGCAATGGCTGGCTGTTCACGCGCTTCGGCGATGTCAAGCTGCGCAACGCCCGCTACCGCGACGACACCCGCCCTCTCGACCCGGCATGCGGCTGTTACGGCTGCCGCAACTTCTCGCGCGCCTACCTGCATCACCTGCACCGCGCCAACGAAATCCTCGGCGCCCGCCTCAACACCCTCCACAACCTGCACTTCTACCTGGGCATGATGGCCGACATGCGCGCAGCCATCGCGTCCGGCAGCTTCGCGGCGTGGTCAGCTGCCTTCCGCGAGACGCGCCAGCGCGGGATCCCGCCCTGATGCCGGGCATGCCCGCGCCTTCACCTCGGAGCAGGTCGGGGCGTCCTCCCGAGTGCATCACCTGCGGCGCGGCGAACCGCGGACCGGATGCTATACTTTCGGCCCACCTGACCCCCGCGGCCGGTCAAAGCGCGGTGCTGCGGACGCATGACCCGCCGCCCGGTCTCAGCCCCCGAATCCCGATGAGGAGAACAGTTTGATCATTTCCCCAGCATACGCCCAGGCCGCCGGCGGAGACGCCGCCAGCTGGACCGCCCTGCTGCCGATCGTGCTCATGTTCGTGCTGCTGTATTTCATGATGATCCGCCCGCAGATGAAGCGCCAGAAGGAGCACAAGTTGATGGTGGAGGCGCTGCAGAAGGGCGATGAAGTGATTGCCGCCGGCGGGCTGCTGGGTCGCATCACCAACGTCAGCGACGCCTATCTCACCATCGAAATCGCCGCTGGCACCGAAATCACCGTGCAGAAGGCGTCTGCGCAGGTCCTGCTTCCCAAGGGCACCATCAAGGGCCTGTGAGTCCTGGCGGGGGCGCCTTCGGGCAATTCCCTCCCCGCGCATCACTGCTGATCGCCGATCGAGAACACTGCGCTGAAGAAACCCTGATCTATCGAACACCGCAAACCAATCCGATGAATCGATCACAGAAGTTCTTGATCTGTTTATCCCTCGCTCGTCCAGCTCCGCTGACTCGCGCAACAACGCACGGCTATTCAGAGCTTCCCTAACTGGTCAACCATGAAT
>VGIE01000509.1 GCA_016867955.1 Betaproteobacteria bacterium | reverse complement strand
GCCGTCCCGCGCCCGATGTCCGGGCGGCGGCGACGGGATTGACAAGGCAATGTGCATGCCGGGAGGCGACTGTGGTGCACCCCGCCCGGCTTCGGTCAACGCATGCACCCATTTTGCGCCCGAATCGGGTCGAACGCGCCCCGGCGGGGCGCCCCGGCGCACCCGTTTCGCTCGTCCCGCGGCGTGTCGTTGTGGCTATACTCCCCGGCGATCCATATCCAGAGAGTCCCGCATGCCCGCCGTTCCGCGCCACTCCAGCGTCAAGTGCATCACGCCCAGCGGCTTTCACCGCATGGCCTATGTGGAGTGGGGCGACCCCGCCAACCCCAGGGTGCTGGTCTGCGCGCATGGTCTGACCCGCACCGGGCGCGATTTCGATGACCTGGCCGCAGCGCTTGCGCCGCACTACCGGGTGGTCTGTCCGGACGTGGCCGGTCGCGGCGCGTCCGAATGGCTGCGCAATCCAATGGAGTACCAGGTGCCGGTGTACGCCGCCGACATGGTGGCGCTGATCGCGCGGCTCGGCGTCGAGGAAGTGCATTGGGTCGGCACGTCCATGGGCGGCCTGATCGGGATGACGCTGGCCTGCCTGCCCGGCTCGCCGGTGACGCGGCTGGTGCTCAACGATGTCGGGCCAGTGGTGTCCGGGGCATCGCTCAAGCGTATTGCCGCTTACGTGGGAAAGGCGCCGATATTTCCCGCCTTTGCGGCGGCCGAAGCCTACGTGCGCGTGGTCAGCGCACCCTTCGGCCCGCACAGTGATGAGCAGTGGCGCAGGCTCACCGAGCATGTGGTGCGCCGCGACGCCGACGGCCGGTACCGCATGCACTACGACCCGGCGCTGGCGGTCCCGTTCGCACAAGACGACAACGGCAAGGACATGGCGCTGTGGCCGTACTACGACGCCATCCGCTGCCCGGTCCTGCTCACCCGCGGCGCCGAATCGGACCTGCTCACCCACGCCACGGCGCAGGCCATGTGTGGACGCGGCCCGAAAGCCAAGCTGGTCGAGTTCGCCGGAGTCGGGCATGCCCCGACCTTCATGCATGCAGACCAGATCGCGGCGGTGAAGTCGTTCCTGCTTGATAACAATTGACCCGTTGGTGTAGTGGTGGAAAGACCAATTCATTGGAATTGAGAAGAATCGTGACACCCGAATGGAGACACCCGGGCCCGGGTCGCTCCTGATTCGCGCGTTTGCGCGACCAGCCGCGCCGCGCATCGTCGATGCCGGCACTCGAGGGGTCGATCCCCCGATCGCTGCGGGCAATACCCGCCGGGCGGCCACAATCCCGCAGGGAAGTGGCCGCCATGCTCGCCATGGCTGCAGATCGCCATCTCGGTTTCTGCAGGCGAGGCCGGCGTTTTCCCATTGGGCTGCCCACAGTATCCGGCGCTTTCACCGGCCGGGATTGATCAACATCAAGACAGGGGTGGAGCACTGACCTCGCCAGGCATCTCAAGCGAGCCGTGGCCGGCCGGAATTGACGGAACGGGCCGGTCATGGACAGGCCTCCAAGGGCCAGCAAGTGACGCCGGCAGGCATTTGGATGAGACCGCTCGGCGCCGCGTGGCAGCATTACGGCAAGGCTGTTCGCGCCGGACCAGGCATGGGGTTGCGTGACAAAACATGTAAAAGATCTCTTTATTTTCCGCGCGGTGCACGAAAATTCGAAAGATGAGCGATACCAACACCCTCCATCCAGGAAATGTCCGTCGTGCCGCCGTGGCCGGCATGTTCTATCCCGGCGACGCCGGCGAGCTTTCCCGCCAGATCGCAGGATTCCTGGAACACACCCCGCATCGCGCGCCTGCCCCCGGTTTTCCCAAGGCGGTGATCGTTCCGCATGCCGGATACGTCTATTCGGGCGCGGTCGCGGCCAGTGCCTACGACCTGCTGCGCCCGGCGCGCGGCATCATCAGGCGGACGGTGGTGCTCGGGCCCTGTCACCGCGTGCCGGTGCGCGGGCTGGCGCTGCCCGCCGCCGCGGCATTCGAGACGCCGCTGGGCAGCGTGCTGGTGGACGCGTCCGCGGTTGCTTCGATCCGCGACATGCCCCAGGTGACCGAGTCGGCGGCAACGCATGCACAGGAACACGCGATCGAAGTTCAATTGCCGTTCCTGCAGCAGGTGCTGGGCGAATTCTCGCTGGTGCCGCTGGTGGTCGGCGACGCGTCGCCGGCCGAGGTGGCCGGCGTGCTGGAGCGCCTCTGGGGCGGCGCGGAAACCCTGATCGTGATCAGCTCCGACCTTTCACACTATCATTCCCATGCCGAAGCGCGCGCCATCGACGCGGCGACCGTGAAAGCCATCCTGGAACTGGATAGTGGTCTTTCCCATCAGCAGGCCTGCGGTGCCACGCCGATTGT
>VGIE01000508.1 GCA_016867955.1 Betaproteobacteria bacterium | reverse complement strand
ATCCGCCCCAGGCTGCGTTGCACCGCAGGATTTGGCCATTCTCGCGCTCCCTGGTCCCGGTTTGACGGCGCACAATGAGGCTTATGTTGCCCCACGAGCCGCTATTGGTAAAGATCATGGCCCGGGAACGTGAGGCTCGCAATGGATTCCGGCCACAGGTACGCGATCATCACGTCGAGCATCGCGATGCGGATGTGCTGGCCCTCGCCCGTGCGCTCCCGAGAAAACAGCGCTGCCGTGATCGCCTGCGCCGCAGTCACCGCGGTGGTCTTGTCTGGAACGATGGCTCGCACCATGCGCGGACGGTAGGCCGGATGCCGGTCGGCCTGGATTTCCGCGAGGCCACTCAAGCCCTGGATCACCGGGTCGTAGACGCGCTGGTGCGCGTACGGGCCCTTGTCGCCGAAGCCGCTGATGGAGACGAAGACGATGTCCTTCCGCAATTTCCTCACCGCGGTTTCACCCAGGCCCATGCGCTCGATCGCACCGGGCCGGAAGTTCTGCAGCAGCACGTCCGCAGTCGGAATGAGCTTGAGCACCAGTTCCAGCCCCTCGGGCACCTTCAGGTCGACGCACAGGGACCGCTTGTTGCGATTGGTGGAGAGGAACGATCCGGAGATGCCGTGGTGCGAGGTGCCGAAATTGCGCATCAGGTCGCCGCCGGGCGACTCGATCTTGATCACGTCCGCGCCCTGGTCGGCGAGCATCATCGCCGCCACCGGTCCGGAGACCATGGTCGTGAGGTCGAGAACGCGCACGCCGGCGAGCGGTCCGGGCATCGTCAGGATTTCTGGTAAGCCTTGGCGCAGGCGGCCTGGTAGGCGGGACGCTGCTTCATGCCGGCATGGTACGCCGCCGCATTCGGCGGCAGCGGGATCCGCTCGTCCGCGGCCCAGTCGAGGCACGTGACCATCAGGATGTCTGCAATGCTGAATCCCTCCGGCACGAGTGTCGCGCCGATGCGATCGTCGACCGCGCCGAGTTGCTCGCGGAAGTAGTCCTTCGCCCCTTCCACCGCCACCGGGGCTTCCCCGTAGATGTGCTTGAGGCCCCCGTGCCGGCGCACGATGTAGAGCGACGTTGCGTCGAGTTCCGAAACGATGAAGTAGCACCACTCGTTCAGGCGGGCCCGGCCCGCGGGATCGCGCGGCACGTAAACGCCCGCAGGAACGGGAAACGCATCGCCGAGGTATTCGATGATCGCCGCGCTTTCGGTGATCACCATCGTGCCGTGCCGGAGCACGGGAACCTTGTGGCGCGGATTGATGCGGAGGAATTCGGCCGTCTTGGTTTCCCCGCTTCTGGGGTGCACCGGGAAGTACTCGTAGTCGAGCCCGAGCTCGGCGAGCATCCAGTGCGGCCGCAGCTGGCGCACTGTGCCCATGCCCCACAGCGTGAGACCGTTAGGGGCGCTCATGACGCTCCCTCACCTTGCGGACCGTGGTCCTGAGCGCGTTTCGCATGGCGATCCATTCGCCCTTTCCCAGCGTGTCGTAGAGCTCGCGCTGCGCGGCGCGCCAGCGGCCCTTCGCGGCGCGGATCCTGGCTTGGCCCTTCGCCGTGACCTCGATGTTGCGGACCCGGCGATCCTCCCCCGCCGTGGCGCGCACGAATCCCGCCTCGATGAGCGGCTCGACGAGCCGCGTGACGCTGGTGCGCTCCATGGCGAGCGCCCCCGCGAGCCGGACGATGCCGACCGGCTGCAGCGCGGCGATGTTCCGCAGGATGGAGAACTGGGCGATGGTGAGGCCGGCATCGCGCAGGTGCGCGTTATAGAGGCCCGCCACCACGCGGCTCGCGCGCTGGATGTCGAAGAGCGCGCACTCCTTCAACAGGGAGGCATTGCGGGTGGCCGGCATGCGGGTCTAATATAGGGGTGTACACACCTATTGGCAAGGTAAACCTCCGATGACAACTCCAGATACCGCCCTGGTCGTCGGCGCCGGCGACAGCCTCGGCGCCGCCCTCGCCCGCCGCTTCGCCCGCGAGGGATTGAAGGTGGTCGTGGTGCGCCGCAACGCGGACCAGCTCCAGCCGCTCGCCGACAGCATCAAGGCCGCCGGCGGCACGGTGCACGCCATGGGCTGCGACGCGCGCAAGGAAGACCAGGTGGTGTCGCTCTTTGAGCGCATCGAGCGCGACATCGGCCAGCTCGAGGTGGTGGTCGCCAACGTCGGCGGCAACATCCGCTTCCCGCTCCTCGAGATGACGGCGCAGAAGTACTTCAAGGTGTGGGAGATGGCCTGCTTCTCGGCATTCCTCACCGCGCGAGGCCGGCGCGCGCATGTGGGTGGGCGCGCGGGAGGTGCGCGGGACCATCGGCGGGGGCAACCTGGAGTACACCGCGTTGAAGGTAGCGCGCGAGATGCTGCTCTCG
>VGIE01000507.1 GCA_016867955.1 Betaproteobacteria bacterium | reverse complement strand
GCCTTCGGCGGCGCTTCGGCACCGCCCGCCTGCGGCAGCGCGGCCTCGGCGGCGACCCCACTCAGCGCGCGGATGCCGTCCTGCAACTGGCGCGTGCCGACCTCCTCGCGACCCACCGCGGCGAAGAGCTCCTCGGCCGTCTTGAAGCCCAGCCCGTCGGCCAGCCCCTCGAGCTTGAGGCCGGTCCGCCCTTCGCGCTGCAGCGCGCGCTCGACGATGGTGCGCCCGTCGGCCACCGTCTGCTCAAGGGCCAGGTTGTTGAACCACTGGCGCACCTTGCGGCGTGCCCGTGAGCTGCGGATAAAACCGAGCGCCGGATTGAGCCAGTCGCGAGAGGGGCCGCCGGCCGCTTTGGACGTACTGCGGAAGGTGATGATCTCCACCCGCTCGCCGTTTTTCAGCGCCCGGTCCAGCGGCACCAGCTGGTCGTTGACACGCGCGCCACGGCAGCGATGGCCCAGTTCGGAGTGCAGCGCGTAGGCGAAATCCACCGGCGTGGATCCCGCCGGCAGGTCGATCACGCGGCCCTGCGGGGTCAGAACGTACACGGTCTCGTCGACCACCGCGTGCTTGAACTGCTCCACCCAGTCCGCCGAATCGACGATTTCGTCGCGCCATGCCAGCACCTGGCGCAGGAAGGCGATCCGGTCTTCGACGGGGTCGCCGCCTGCGGATTTCTTCGACGGCCCGCCGCCCTCCTTGTAGCGCCAGTGCGCGGCCACGCCCAGCTCGGCGTGCCGGTGCATCTCGTGGGTGCGGATCTGGACCTCCATGGCACGCCCATCCGGGCCGATCACTGCGGTGTGCAGCGAGCGATAGAAGTTTCCCTTCGGGCGCGAAATGTAGTCGTCGAACTCCCTTGGAATGGGCTGCCAGAGGTTGTGCACGATGCCCAGCACGGCGTAGCAGTCCTTGACATCGGCCACCAGCACGCGCAGGCCGCGCACGTCGTGGATCTGCGAGAAGTCGAGCAACTTGGTACGCATCTTGTTCCAGATGCTGTAGATATGCTTGGGACGCCCGCTGATGTCGGCCCTGATGCCCGCCGCGGCCACCTCGCGCCGCAGGATGTCCATGCTCTCCGCTATCGTCTGCTCGCGCGACGCGCGGCGCTCATCCAGCTGCCGGACGATGGCCTTGTAGGTGTCAGGCTCGAGGAAGCGCAGCGACAGGTCCTCCAGCTCCCACTTCAGCTGCCAGACGCCGAGGCGGTTGGCGAGCGGCGCATAGATGTCCAGCGTCTCGCGTGCCACCGGTGCGCGCTGGGCGAGCACCGCGGGCTCCGTCGCCCGAGCGAGGAAGCGCAGCGTCTGGGAGCGGCTCGCCAGGCGCAGCAGCACCACGCGGATATCCTCCACCATCGCCAGCAGCATCTTGCGCAGGATCTCCACCTGCGGCGCGCCCCCCGCCGGCTTGCCGGACGCCTTGCCCGCCACTCTGCCGGCTTCCTGGCCCGAAGCGCGGTCGCCCTTCGCCGCGGCCGACTCCATGGCCACATTGCGGGTCACCACCCGAAGCGCATTGAGGCGTGTAATGCCGCCGACCAGCGCGGCGATCCCCGGGCCGAAGCGCCCGGCGAGCTGCTCGTCACCGTCCGGCGCGTACGTCGGCACCGCGAACAGCAGCCCCGCCGCCAGCGTGTCGGCATCCAGGCGCAGCGCCGCGATGTTGGCGGCCAGGCCGCGTGCATGCTCGAGCGCCGGCTCGCCGGTGCCGAGCAGCCGGTCGCCGTAGACCGCGGCGGCCCAGGCGTGAGCGCGCTCGAGGAGCGCGAGTTCGTCCTCGCCCAGCCCGGCCGTGAGCGGCTCCGGCAGCGCAAGGCGCGGCGGCTCCGCGCCGGTAGCCGAGGTGGCCATGGTCGCCGGCGTCGCCAGGGTCGCTGCGGTCGACCTGGTGGCGCTGCTCATTCGGGACTCCGCAGACATCGCATCGCCGCTGTATCCACTGTCACTTTGCCGTTCTGAATTCGCTAACATTATGACACCGGCGCGGCGCGACACCGGCGCACGAGACCAGCGCTCGGAACCGGTACAGCGGCCTGCCGGCGTCCCGGTCTTTTCCGGCGCCGGTCTGTGCGTGACAGCTTCTGGTATCGTTTCGCTGGCCCGCCGCATTCGGCGCAGCAATCCACCAACCAGGACGAGGAGAAACCCCGATGAGCCGTGAAAAGATCACCATCAAGACCCGCGACGGCAACTGTCCCGCCACCGTGTTCCGTCCGGATGACGGCAAGGCTCACCCCGCCGTGATCTTCTTCATGGATGCGCTCACCATTCGTCCCGCTATCCAGGACATGGCCGAGCGCCTGGCGAACTACGGCTACGTGGTGCTGCAGCCCGACATGTTCTACCGTTACGGTCCGCACGCGCCGCTGGTGCC
>VGIE01000506.1 GCA_016867955.1 Betaproteobacteria bacterium | reverse complement strand
CCGACAGCGAGAAGTTCAACACCCTGCGCGCCATGCCCTTCTTCAACGAGCTCAGCGACCCGAAGCTGTGGGAGGTGATGCGCTTCTCGAGCTGGGAGACGCTGCCGGCCGGCACCACCATCATGCAGGACGGCGACCCGGGCGACTTCTTCTGCATACTCGCCTCGGGCGAGGTGAAGGTCACCAAGCGGAAGAAGCTCCTCAACGTGCTCTCGGCTGGCGAATGCTTCGGCGAGATGGCCTACCTCTCGCGCACCGGCAACGAGCGCTCGGCCGACGTCTCCACCATGAGCGACTCGCGCATCATCAAGATCAAGGCGGAGGATCTAGACCGGGCGTCGGATGTGTGCCGGCACCGCTTCGACCACGCCTTCATGGGCATCCTGGTCGAGCGCCTGTCGCTCGCCAACACCCGGCTCACGGCGGTGTAATCCCGGGCATCATTGTCATGTTTCATGGAAGGGTTACTTCCCTTCTGCGAGACTGATCCGATTGTTATCAGTCATTCCGGCCCTCCGGAGGGCATCTCCCGCATGAAGCTGTTCTACGGCTGGCGCATCGTCATCGCCTGCGGCCTCATCAACGCGCTGATGTGGGGCTTCCTGCACCAGTCCTTCGGCGCCTATTTCGCTATGCTGTCGGAGGAGCGCGGCTGGAGCAAGACCGCCCTGTCGGGCGCCGCCGCCATCCAGCCGCTGGAGGGCGCCATCCTCGGACCCATCCTCGGCTGGCTCATGGACCGCTTCGGCCCGAAGCGCCTGATCCGAACCGGCGTGATCCTGTTCGGCGGGGGCTTCATGCTGCTGAGCCGGATCGAGACGCTGCCGCAGGTGTATGCCGTGTTCCTGGTGATCGCACTGGGCGCGAGCCTCGCCGGCTACATGCCGATGAGCGTGGTGCTGATCTACTGGTTCGAGAAGAGCCGCACCCGCGCGTTGTCGGTGGTCTCCCTCGGCGGCACCATGGGCGGGATCCTGGTGCCGGTCCTCGCCTGGTCGATGCAGGCGTATGGCTGGCGGGCCACGGCATTCGCCTCGGGCGTCATCGCCATCCTGCTGGCGTGGCCGCTGTCGGGAATGATCCGCAACCGCCCCGAGGACCATGGCGAGACGGTGGATGGCCTGCCGCCGGCTCATGCAAGAGACGGAGACGCCGCGGCGACGCGTTCACACCTGCAGGGCCACACGGCGCGCGAGGCGCTGCGCACCGGCGCCTTCTGGCTGATCTCGCTGGGACACGGCTTTGCCCTGCTCGCCGTCATCGCCGTCAATGTGCATGCGATCAACCACATGCGGGAAAGCCTTGGCTACGCCATTGCCGAGGCAGCTATGTACTTCGCCGTGATGCTCGCCTTCCAGTTCCTCGGGACGCTCCTCGGCATACTCATCGGCGACCGCTACGACAAGCGCCACATGGCCGTGGCCTGCATGCTGGCGCACATGGTGGCCGTGCTGCTGCTGGCCTATGCCACGGGGCCGGCCATGCTGCTCGCCTTCGCCGTCCTGCAGGGCACGGCCTGGGGACTGCGCGGCCCGATGATGGCGGCCATGCGCGCCGACTACTTCGGCCGGCGTGCGATCGGCATGATCATCGGCCTGTCGGCCCTGATCTACGTCGCCGGGCAGGTCGGCGGCCCGCTGCTGGCGGGCGTCCTGGCCGACCTCACCGGCAACTACCGCCTGGCCTTCACCGTGATCGCGCTGTTGACGGGAGCGGCTTCGCTGTTCTTCCTGTGCCTGCAGCGGCACCGGCCGGGCGCGGCCGGCGCCTGAGGCGGGCGGCCACCGCGTCGTCATGGCGTTCGACCCGCAGCGTGGCGGCAGCGGCCATCGCCATCCGGCCATCAGCGTCGAACACCGCACTCGGGCCGTGCCGGAACTCGTTGACGGGCAAAATCGGCGCCTCCTATACTGCCCGGCCGCCATGCCTCGCATTGCGCGGACAGCGCAGCACCCTGAGGAGCAGCCTTGACCGCCGCATTCGCGTCCACCCCCGCCAGCGACTCGCTCGCAGGCACCGCCAACGCGCTGCCCTACGATTACTACGAGCGCATGCGCGCCCTGGGCGAAGTGGTGTGGGACAAGGGCATGAACGCCTGGGTGGTGACCTCGATCGACGCCGCGCGCCACGTGCTGCGCAACGACAAGGTGCTGTTCAACCACAGCCTGCAGGAACTCGACCGCGAGATGGTCGGCGTCATCGCCGGCGGCGAGAACATCGTCATGATGACCGGCGAACGCCACACCAAGATGCACCAGTGGTTCATCAAGGCGCTGTCGCCGCCCACCATCGAGAAATGGCGCGGCGCGCTGATCCGGCCGGTGGCGGCGCACCTCGTCGACCGCTTTGCATCCAAAGGCAGGGCCGAACTGGTCGATGGGTGGCCGAG
>VGIE01000505.1 GCA_016867955.1 Betaproteobacteria bacterium | reverse complement strand
GCTACATCAACGACTACCCGACCGGGCGCCTGTGGCGCGACGCCAAGCTGTACGAGATTGGCGCCGGCACCTCGGAAATCCGCCGCTGGCTGATCGGGCGCGAGCTCTTCGCGGAGACCACGTGACAACAATAGTTCGATGCATCGCCCCAGCGAATCCGCACGTAACGCCCTGAAGGCCAAGGCGCACCCATGCCCACTGTGCTCATCGCAGGCGCCAGCCGCGGCATCGGCCTCGAACTTGCCCGCCAGTATGCCGCCGACGGATGGCATGTCATCGGCACCCGCCGCAACGCCAGGGGCGAGTCTGCGTTGCGATCCGCCGGTGCGGAGCCGCGGCGGCTCGATGTCAGCGACGCCAGCCAGTTCGAGGCACTGGCGGCATCGCTGGCCGGCTCATCGCTCGACCTTTTCATCCACTCCGCAGGCATCTACGGACCCGACACCAGCGGCCTCGCGCAGCCGGACGAGCAGGCCTTCGAGGAGATCATGCGCGTCAACGTGCTCGCCGCCATGTGCTCCATGTCCAGCATCGGGCCGCTGGTGGCGCGCGCCGGCGGCCGCATGGTGTACCTGTCGAGTTCGATGGGATCGATTGCACAGATGAATGGCACCTACGGCTGGCTGTACCGGACCAGCAAGGCCGCGCTGAATGCCGCGCTCAAGTGCACCGCGGGCGAGCTGGGCAGAAGGGGCGTGACCTGCCTCGCGCTGCACCCGGGCTGGGTGCGCACCGACATGGGCGGCCCGAATGCTTCCATCGACGTGGTGACCAGTGTGACCGGGATGCGGCGCGTCATCGCCGCGGCGCGGAAGAAGGACAATGGACGCTTCCTCGACTACACTGGCGCGGAGATTCCGTGGTAAGTGCATTCATGAACAAGGAACAGGCCGCATGACGCGAAAACTGATTTCTTCAGGCTCCAGCTTCGAGGCGGTGGCCGGTTACAGCCGCGCCGTGGTCGACGGCGATTGGGTCTTCGTCTCCGGTACCACCGGCTTCGACTACAAGACCATGACCATCGACGATGACGTGGTCGCGCAGGCGCAGCAGTGCTTCCGCAACATCGGGACAGCCTTGCAGGAGGCCGGTTGCAGCCTGGACGACGCGGTGCGGGTGCGCGCCTTCCTTGCCCGCCGCGACGACTTTGCGCGCGTCGCGCCAGTGTTCGGTCAGCACCTTGGCCGCGCGCGCCCGGCCAACACCACCGTGGTTGCCGAACTGATCGACCCGCGCATGAAGATCGGGATCGAAATCACGGCGCGTCGGCGCTCGATGCCGGGGCGAGGGGAAGAGCAGCAACATGGTGTCCAACGCAATCCTGATCCATTTGTTCGCCGCGGTTCCCGCTATGCTGCTGGGCGCGTTCGTGCTGTTGCGGCCCAAGGGCACCGTCATCCACAAGCTGCTCGGCCGCCTGTGGATCGCGCTCATGCTGATCACGGCAGTGGGCTCGTTCGGCATCAAGTCTGATGGCCAGTTCAGCTGGATCCATATCCTGGGCGTCGTGACCATCGTATCCATCGACGCCGGTCTGATCGGCATCCGGCGGGGGCGGCGCGGAACGCATCAGCGCTGCATGCAGGGCGCCTACTCCGGCCTGCTGATCGCCTTCGTGTTTACACTGTTGCCCGGGCGCATGGTCGGGCAGCGGGTCCGGTAGCTGTTCCTGTAGCGGCGCGACCGCACCGACCCGCAATCCCACAAGGAAACAACGCATGGCCGCACCGATCGAGTTCTATTTCGACTTTTCGTCTCCCTACGGCTACATCGCAGCCGAGCGCATCGGCGCCATCGCGGCGAAACACGGGCGCGAGATGGTGTGGCGGCCGGTGCTGCTTGGCGTGGTGTTCAAGACCACCGGCGGGCAACCGCTGCCCGGCATACCGCTCAAGGGCGAGTACGCGCTGCGTGACATCCCGCGCTCCGCCCGCTATCACGGCCTGCCCTACCGCCAGCCAACGGCGTTCCTGGTCTCCACGCTGTCCCCGGTACGGGCGTTCTACTGGCTGGACGGGCGCGACCAGGAGAAGGCGCGCCTGCTCGCGCTGGCCATCTACCGTGCCTACTTCACCGCAAACATCGACATTTCATCACCCGACACGATCGCCGGCATCGCCACGACGCTCGGCATCGCCGCCGCCGACACGCTGGCCGGCATCAATGATCCGGCCACCAAGGAGCGCACCCGAGACCAGGTCGAGAAGGCCATGGCCCGGGGCGTATTCGGCTCCCCCATCATCATCATCGACGGCGAACCCTT
This sequence comes from Betaproteobacteria bacterium, assembly GCA_016867955.1. Taxonomy (GTDB): domain Bacteria; phylum Pseudomonadota; class Gammaproteobacteria; order Burkholderiales; family SG8-39; genus CAIYPG01. Next base: position 133 of record VGIE01000505.1, on the reverse strand, counting down.
CTGGGGCGCCGACCGCCTCGACCAGGTCGAGCGCTGGCTGGCAACGGGCGGCTGGTAAGCCATGGCCATCGATCATCCGCGGTTTCGTGCGCTGACGGTGTTCTGCGGATCGCGCGCGGGGCACCGGCCGGAG
>VGIE01000504.1 GCA_016867955.1 Betaproteobacteria bacterium | reverse complement strand
GAAGCTTTTGGCTTCCGCCTCGGTTCGCACCGGCAATGGTCCGCTGTCGAAGTCGGTACCGGGAAAGAATCGGAAATTGTCCTCGAAAAATGCATCCTCAGAGAACCAGTAGAGGCCTATGACGTAATTGAGCCGGTCGTCGACTGCCTTGCCGGTCAACTGCAATTCCGCGGTGTACTGCTTCTCATCATTCGGGTTGTCGACCAGTTCTTCGCGGAGCAGTGGCGCCGCCGACATTTCTTCGTCGAACAACAGCGTCCACTCCTGACGGCGCCAGGAAAAAATGGTCTTGACCGAGATCTCGCCCAAGGGTCCCGATGCCTGCGGCGTCCACTCGGCCGTCGCCGCCAGCCCGTGGACGTCGATATCGTCGTTCCCCAGCGTATCGATGGAGACCTCATCCGGCTCGGATTCGAAGCTGATCCGGCACTCCTGCTCGAGATCGAAGCCCAAATCCGCGAGTGCATCTATCAAGGGCTGTGCGGCGGGCTCGACCGGCTGACCGTAGACGCAATGGGCAACCGGTGGAGCCTGTCGCTTGCGTAGCTGGTCGCCCACAAGGTTGAATTCCCAGGAGTCGCTCGGGGCGTAGCGCAGCGCGACCCGGCTTCCTAAGGCGTCGGTTGACGCGAACTTGCTGCCGTCCTCGATATTGGTCTGCCAACCGTCGGCATCTCGGGAGTACACACTGGCGCGGATCGCCGCCTTGTCACTCGAACCGAGGGGAACATTGATCATGCCCTTGACGCCCCAGGCCGAAAAATTGCCGACCTCGAGATCCAGCTTGCTCTCGAATTCCATTTTCGGCTTGACGGAGGTGATGTTGATTGCCCCGCCTACAGTGTTGCGCCCGAACAGAGTGCCCTGTGGTCCACGCAACACCTCGAAACGCTCTACATCGAACAGGTCGAACGTCGGCGACGACAGACGCGCCAGATAGACCCCATCCAGATACACACCCACGCCCATGTCGCGGGTTGGTGTGAAATCTTCCTGGCCAACGCCGCGAATGTAGATCTTGGCCGAGTTACCCAGCCCTGAAACGTTCTCGTAGTTCAGATTCGGTACTGCCTGGCCCAGTTCACGCGGCGAGATGACCGCGCGTTTCTCCAGGTCCGCCTCGCTGAACGCGGATACCGAGGCGGGAACATCCTGCAGTAGTTCCTCACGGCGTCGAGCGGTTACGGTAATCGTCTCGATGCCTTCGGACCTGGCGCCGGCAGGTGGAGTCTCCTGCGCAAATGCGCAAGATGCAGGCCATAACAACAAGAGTCCGTGGATTGTGGCGGCAGCGTGTCGGCAACTGCAGGAGCTCATTGGCGCTCACCTCTGGGTGGGAGCAGGATTGGTCGAGAAAACATAAGGAAAAAACGTGATGGCCGCAACGGTCGGTCCAGGCCTGCCACGCCGCAAGAACCAGGCCTACAGGTATGGTGCGAAGCAGCATTAGGAAATTTGGTAGTAGCTGCGGGGTGACCATGGCACAGGCCCACCTTGCGGAGTAGAGTTGAGTCGCAGTCTGCTATCCATTGCAGCCGCATTGTCCCCGGACCTGCGAGGTTAACGATCCATGCGCCGCCTGGTGTTCAACCCGAAGACTCTGGCCGAGCCGGTTGGGCACTTCGACAGGGCCGTGCGCATCGGAAATATTCTGTACATCTCCGGCACCTCGGCGCTCACCCACGTCTCGGGCAGCTTTCAGGACCGGAAGCTGGCTCCGACCATCGAGGAGCAGACGCGGCTGACCTTCGACAATATCCGCAAGGTCATGGATGCCGCTGGCGGCAAGATGTCGGATATTTTCAAGTTGACCGTGTTCCTCGTACGGCCAGAGGACTTCAACGTAGTCGACGCAATCACCAAGGAATATCTTCCTGATCGCGGGTTCATCAATTCGGCGTTTCGCACCGATCTGCTGAACCCCGACATGCTCATCGAGATCGAAGCAACCGCACTTTTGGAGTGACGACGGCCATGCCTAATTACAAGGTTTTGGGTACGGACCACATGGCATTCACGGTGTCCGACATGGATCGGAGCGTGAAAATGTTCTGCGACGTGATGGGATTCACGGTCGTCAGCGATGACCGCGCAGGAGCTGACTTGCTCGAGACGCTGACGGGCATCCCCGCGCCCGTTCGCTATGTGTATCTCCGTGGCCCCGACAATCATCAGGTCGAACTGGTTCAGTACTTCGGCCCGGCGGATCGCGTCAGGGTGCAGTCTCGCCCGTGTGACACGGCTGCCGCACATATCGCCATGCGTGTCGACAACGTGCCAGCAGCCGTGGATGCCGCGAAACGCGCGGGCATGGTCCCGTACAGCAAGATTCTCAGCATGGAAGACTCGTCCGGGCGGATCGAATCCGCCTACATGCGCGATCCCGACGGATTGACCATCG
>VGIE01000503.1 GCA_016867955.1 Betaproteobacteria bacterium | reverse complement strand
AGGCCCGCGCGCAACCCCGTCGCGCTGCCGGCAACGCGGGCCGACGGCCGCAATTTCGGCGCCGGAGTTGAAGGTTTTCAGAATTCCTTTCATTAACATACCATTAGAGAACCTGACTCGGAGGCCCCAATTGCCCGATTGAACCCCGCCTCTGTCCCAGGGCGCCTGGTGAAATTTCCGTCAGGCGCCCCTATCGTCACCCGAAGGAGAACAACGTGGAATGCAGCGTGAAATGGATCGACGGCGGCATGAGTTTCGTCGCCGAGACGGGCAGCGGGCACGCCTTCGTCATGGACGGGGCGCCGGAGGCCGGCGGACGCAATCTCGCACCGCGCCCCATGGAGACCGTCCTCGCCGGCACGGGCGGGTGCGCAGCCTTCGACGTGGTGATGATTCTGAAACGGGGCCGGCATCAGGTCACCGGCTGCGAGGTCAAGCTGACCGCGGAGCGGGCGGGCACCGACCCCATGGTGTTCACCCGCATCCACTTGCATTTCATCGTCCGCGGCCGCGACCTGAAACCCGCGGCGGTCGAACGCGCCATTGCGCTGTCGCACGACAAGTACTGCTCGGCCTCGGTCATGCTGGGCAAGACCGCCCGCATCAGCCACGACTTCGAGATCATCGAGGCTGCGTAAGCCGTCGCGCCAAAGAACGCGTTCGCGGCTTGCTGGATCCTGCTGGAAACCGTTCAGGCGCGAGGAGAAACAGCCCCTCGCACGCCCCTGCCCCAGACCGCGGCAAATTTCATTTTGCAGCGGGTTGTCAGATCCAGTAAGCCGTCGTGGTCATCACGCGGGCCGCGGCCCGCATGCCGAACTTGACCAGCAGCGGCAGTTCGCTGGCGCCCAGGCGCTGCGCGGTCGCGGCATGGGCCGCCTCATCCATGCGCATGGCATCGACCACCGCGCGCGTGCGACCGTCTTGCGGCGACAGGCGCGCGAGGTGGCCCTCGAGATGCTGCGCCACCTGCAGCTCGGTTTCGGCGAGGAAGCCGAGATTGACCGCGTCACCACATCTGCCCGCCGCATAGCCGATCGCCAGTGCGCCCGCATACCAGACCGGGTTGAGCAGGCTGGCGCGCCCGCCCAGTTCCTCGATTCGCTGCTGGCTCCACGCCAGGTGATCTTCTTCCTCCGCGGCAGCCCGGGCGAGCGCATGCTTGGTGGCCTCCTCGCGCGACGCCAGCGCCTGCCCCTGGTACAGCGCCTGGGCGCACACTTCGCCCACGTGGTTCACGCGCATCAGGGCCGCGGCTCGGCGCCTCTCGTCCGGCCTTAATTCCACATCGGCAATCTTCGCCGCCGGGTTCTCTCGCGCGGCCTGGTGGACGCCGGCCACCGTGCGCAACGCGCGGTCGAATTCGCCGATCAGCCGGTCCAGCAATCCTGCATGCCTCGTGATCATCGTCATGCCTCGGTGAGTTTCCATCTGCGGGGATACATCCCCTCGTGCCCCCCTGTTTCAGACCACTGCAAAATGCATTGTGCAGCAGGATCGGTGATGCGCCCGGGTACTCACGCGGCTGCAGTCTCCGGGGAATGGTCGCGGGCGCCTGCCTGACGCGGCTTCTGCACCCAGAACTGGTACATGCCGCTGAATGTTAGCGGATTGCCGGCTTCATACGCATCCCATGCGTCTAGATCGTTCATTGCGCGATCATGCGGATTGCGCTGCGCGTAGCGCTGCAGCACCGATGGCTCCAGCTCGAAACCGATGAAATTCAGGCCAAGCGAGGCCAGTAGCCGCCTGAGAGCTGCCAGTCCGAAACGATGCTCCTGCACGTGGAACAGCAGGTCGCGCACCGCGCTGCTGGCATGGAAATCCACCGAATCCAGCACGGAGCCGATGTCGCCCAGCCCGGTCTCGGCTCGCAGCGCCCGGCGGCAATCGCGGATGCCCTGCGGCGTCGGCGCGTAGCCGCGTGCGGCGATGAACTGCCGTATGGCGACCACCGGTTGCCGCGCGCGCTCGCTGTAGAGGCCGATGCGCATGAACCCGCCGGGGCGCAGCAGGCCCAGCAACACCTTCCAGCCCTGCAGCGGATCCTCCAGATGGTGCAGCACGCCCATCGACTCGATGACGTCGAACTCGCGCTCGATGCCCGCCATGCCCAGAATGTCGGCCTGGGCATACTCGATGCCCTGGATTTTCAGCTCCTGCGTCTTGCGCAGGGCGTAGGCCAGGCTGGCGCGACTGAGGTCCACCGCCAGGATGCGCGCGCCGCGAAACAGCAGTGCCGCCTCGATCGAATGCTGTCCGGTGCCGCAGCCGGCGATCAACAATTGGGTCTCGGCATTGTTCTTGCCGAGGCCCTTGAATGCCGCCCGCGGAAAGCGGCTGCCTAGGTAACCATCCACGCTCATCGGCACCACGTTGAGCGGATACTTCACCCAGCGTGGATAGGGGCACT
>VGIE01000502.1 GCA_016867955.1 Betaproteobacteria bacterium | reverse complement strand
TACCGCGTCACGCCGGAGTCGCCGGCGAAGGCCACGCTGCTGGGGCCCGACATCGCGCGGCTGCAACAGTACCTGCAGTCGATGCGCGTGGTGTTCGAGATGAAACCGGACGCGAAAAACGACTTCGGCCAGGTCACGCGCGCGACGTTCTCGGTAAGCGGCTCGCTGCCATGCGAGGCGATCATCCGCGGCGACTACGACAACGGCAAGGTGATCGCCGAGTTGACCAACGTGCGCCGCGCAGGCCGGTCAGGGCGAGCAGGATGCGATCGGATTCACGCGGGACCGGGGCTTGCACCGATTCGCGCCGACGCATAAGAAGTATCCAGAGGCCGATAAACGGAACCGCAAGCGACATTCTGTAGAACGCGGTCGATGTCGGCGGCAATTCGCTGACGCGCACGAGGATGGGCGCCAACGCCGTGCCTACCGCGCCGACGAGCAACGCCATCAATGCCCGAAATTCGTGCCGGGCGGACGTACGCTCGACGCTCATGGCACATGCCTCCGTTATCATTGTACCCACCGAGAAAAAAGCGAAAAGGACCCGCCATGCCCACCGACATCGAAATCGCCCAGGCTGCGACCATGAAGCGCATCGCGCAGGTGGCGAAGGACAAGCTGGGCATTGGGGAGGAGCACCTTGAGCCGTACGGGCACTACAAGGCGAAGGTGTCGCTGCCGTTCCTCGATACGCTCAAAGGGCGCAAGGACGGCAAACTGATCCTGGTCACCGCGATCAGCCCGACGCCGGCGGGCGAAGGCAAGACCACCACCACGGTGGGCCTGGGGGACGCGCTGAACCACATCGGCAAGAAGGCGATGATCTGCCTGCGCGAGCCGTCGCTTGGGCCCGTATTCGGGGTGAAGGGCGGCGCGGCCGGCGGCGGCTACGCGCAGATCGTGCCGATGGAGGACATCAACCTGCACTTCACGGGGGACTTCTCGGCGATCGCGCTGGCCAATAACCTGCTTGCGGCGCTCCTGGATAACCACATCAACCACGGCAACGAGCTGGGGATCGACGTAAGGCGCATCCAGTGGAAGCGCGTGGTCGACATGAACGACCGGGCGCTACGTGACATCACCATCGCGCTGGGGGGGCCTGCGAACGGCTACCCGCGCGAGGACGGCTTCGACATCGTCGTCGCTTCCGAGGTGATGGCGATCTTCTGCCTGGCGACATCCCTTGAGGACCTGAAGGAGCGCCTCGGGAACATCGTGGTGGGCTACACGCGGGAGCAGAAGCCCGTGCGCGCGCGGGACCTCAATGCGCACGGCGCGATGACGGTGCTCCTGAAGGACGCGCTGGCGCCCAACCTGGTGCAGACGCTGGAGAACAGCCCGGCGTTCGTGCACGGGGGGCCCTTTGCCAACATCGCGCACGGCTGCAACACGGTGATCGCGACCAAGGCGGCGCTGAAGCTCGCCGACTACGTGGTGACCGAGGCCGGGTTCGGGGCGGACCTGGGGGCCGAGAAGTTCCTCGACATCAAGTGCCGAAAGAGCGGGCTGCGGCCGAACGCGGCGGTGATCGTGGCGACGATCCGGGCGCTGAAGTACCACGGCGGGGTGGAGGTGAAGGAGGTGGGCAAGGAGAACCTCGCGGCGCTGGAGGCGGGGATGGTGAACCTGGAGCGGCACGTGGACAACGTGAAGAACGTCTACGGCATCCCGTGCGTGGTGTCGATCAACCGCTTCACCTTCGACACGCAGGCGGAGATCGAGCTGCTGAAGTCGAAGATGTCAAAGCTCGGGGTGCCGGTGGTGCTGGCGACGCACTGGGGCGACGGCGGCAAGGGGGCGGCGGAGGTGGCGAAGCTGGTGGTGGAGATGTGCGAGAAGCCCGCGAAGCCGACCTTCGTCTACGAGGACGCCGACACGCTGTGGGACAAGGTGAACAAGATCGCGCAGAAAGTGTACCGGGCGAGCGAGGTGACGGCGGACGCGAAGGTGCGCGGGCAGATTCGCAAGCTCCAGGAAGACGGCTACGGCCACTACCCGGTGTGCGTGGCGAAGACGCAGATGTCGTTCTCGACCAATGCGGCGCTGCGCGGGGCGCCCGTGAACCACTCGATCGACATCCGCGAGGTGCGCCTGTCGGCGGGGGCGCAGTTCGTGGTCATGGTCTGCGGCGACATCATGACCATGCCGGGGCTGCCCAAGGTGCCTTCCGCCAACAAGATCGATCTCGTCAACGGCAAGGTCGTGGGCTTGTTCTGACCCCCCACGCCACATGCATGCGCGCCTGTCCCCAATGACCGCCCCCGTGGAGGACCTGCGCATTCTCCTCGACGCGATGCCCGTTGCGGCGATGATCGTCGGACACCGCGACGAAGTACTGCACGCGAACGCGGCGATGCTCCGGCTGCTGGCGGCGGACGACGGCGCCGGCACCGGCCCGGCGGCGCGCGCGC
>VGIE01000501.1 GCA_016867955.1 Betaproteobacteria bacterium | reverse complement strand
GCAGATTGCATCGACGCCGGCGGAAGCCGCCGCCGGTGCCGATTTCGTCTTTTCTTGCGTCGGAGACGACCCCGACCTGCGCGAGATCCTGCAGGCGAAAGAGGGTGCCTTTTCCTCGGCCCGCAGTGGCACGATTTTCGTCGATCACACGACGGCGTCGGCGGATGTCGCCAGGGAAATCTCCGCAGCCGCAAAGATCAGGGGCCTTGAGTTCCTCGATGCCCCGGTATCCGGTGGCCAGGCTGGTGCCGAAGGCGGAACGTTGACCGTCATGGTCGGAGGCGATGCCTCAGCGTATGAATCTGCCAGGCCGATCATCGCGCATTTCGCGAAGGCGGTTACCCTCATGGGTCCGTCGGGAAGCGGACAGTTGACGAAGATGGTGAACCAGATCTGCATCGCCGGCTTGCTCGAAGCCCTGTCCGAAGGCATCAATTTCGGCCAGGCTGCGGGTCTGGATGTCAATCAGGTACTGGATGTCATTTCCAAGGGCGCGGCACAGTCATGGCAGATGGAGAACCGCGGTCGCACAATGATCGCGGACAAGTTCGACTTCGGCTTTGCCGTCGACTGGATGCGCAAGGACCTGAGGATTTGTCTCGACGAAGCCAAGCGCAACAATACGGAATTGCCAATCACGAGGATCGTCGCGCAGTACTACGACGAAATCGCGCGAAAGGGCGGGGGGCGCTGGGACACGTCCAGCCTCATCCGCCGCCTTAGAGGGCTTTGAGGGGAAGAAGCGATGGATGTCGTTTTCGGCTGGCCGCAGGCCTATCGGTCCCTGCACGTGGAACCGGAATCCAGCGAGGGGAATGCCATCTGGTTCGTGTTCCGCTCCGGTCAGTTGCTGGTCGCACAGGGGCCAAGCGGCGAGTTGGTATTGCCGCAGGTCTCCACGCCAGCGGAACTGGGGCTCGCACCGGTTCGGAGCCACTATCTCGGCTTGCTGGGTGACCTGCATTCCTATGCCGCAGAGGTCGCATCCGCGGCGAACTCCATGCCCGAGGGCTGGGAATGGCAGCCGCTGCGTCGCATACACGGCGCACTCGACGGCGAACTGTATGCCCTTGCTGGTCGCGCCCTGCAATTGATGGAGTGGGAACGCACGCATCGATTCTGCGGTACTTGCGGCACCGAAACGGTACGCAAGGCCACCGAGCGGGCCCGCGAATGCCCGGGCTGCGGGGCGGTCAACTATCCGAAGGTCACGCCGGTAATCATGGCCCTGGTCAAGCGGGGCAGGACGATTCTGCTGGCACGGAGCCCGCATTTTGCGCCCGGCGTGGTGAGCGTCCTGGCGGGATTTGTCGAGCCGGGCGAGACGCTGGAACAATGCGTCCGGCGGGAAGTATTTGAAGAAGTCGGGCTGCAAACCACCAAAATCCGCTATGTTGGGAGCCAGCCGTGGCCTTTCCCACACTCGCTGATGATCGGCTTTTTTGCAGACGCTGACGAAGGCGACATCCGCATCGATCCCGCGGAGATCGCGGAGGCCAACTGGTATGATATCGATGCGCTGCCCAATCTGCCGGCGAAGCTATCCCTTGCGCGTATCCTGATCGAAGCTGCCATCCGCGAAGATCGAACCGGCTCGGTGCATCCCGCCTGAGTGTTGCGGGCGATCCAAAGAGATACCCGGCTCCCCCCGCTTGGGGGTGATTGACGGCGATTTCGTCCGGCGCTGAAGGATTCCTGTCCCCGGAGGAACGCACTGCCTCGGGACCGCTAATGCTACAAAAACAGGAAGTCGGGCGCAGGACGAACGCCGTCGATGATGTCTGCGATTGCGCGACCTGATCCGCAGGCCAGCGTCCAGCCCAGCGTCCCGTGCCCGGTATTGAGGAACAGATTCGGATATCTCGTCCGGCCAATCAGTGGCTGGTTCGAGGGTGTCGCGGGCCGAAGCCCTGTCCACAATGCCGGCGGACCCGTGCCCTCGATGCGCGGAAAAAGCTGGCGCGTTCGCTCGATCAGAGCATCGCACCGGGCGGCATCAATTTCGGTGTTGAAGCCGTTGAGCTCGGCGGTTCCTGCCACCCTGAGTCGCGACCCCAGGCGCGAAAAGACGATCTTGCGCGCGTGATCCGTTAGGCTGATCTGCGGCGCGGGATCCGCGTCCGCAAGTGGCAGGGTGATCGAGTAACCCTTGACGGGATATATCGGCAAGCTGATGCCGATCGGCCGCAGGAACTGCGCACTGTAGCTGCCCAGCGCGACGACATAGCCGTCTGCCCGGACGGATTCTTCAATGCCCAGTACGTCGTCGATCACGACACGGCCGATCCGGCCGGAATGTGCCTCCAATCGCTTGACGCTGGTGTTGAAACGAAAGCTCACCCCGGCACCGCCGGCGCGAGCAGCCAGTGCCTGGACGAACCGGCAAGCATCCCCACTCTCGTCAGATGGCGCCCAGATGCCGCCC
>VGIE01000500.1 GCA_016867955.1 Betaproteobacteria bacterium | reverse complement strand
CAAGAAGCATAGCCACCGGCGTCGGCTCTGTCTAGTGCGCAGCCGCAGTACAATAAAATGTGGCCGCAACAGGAGAAGTTGTGCATGACCAGGACCACCGGTGCCCGATTCGTCGCTGAAGCACTGAGCGCTTGCGGCGTGACGCATGTGTTCTTCGTGCCGACCATGCTCATGAAGACGCTCGCCGCGATGGAAGGCTTAGGCATCCGGCGCATCATGACCCATGGCGAGAAGGCTGCTGCATATATGGCCGACGGTTACGCGCGCGCCGTTCGACGGCCGGGGGTTTGTATGGCCCAGCACATCGGCGGCTCGAACTTGGCCGCCGGCCTGCGCGACGCCTATATGGCATGCTCGCCGGTGATCGCAATCACCGGCGGGACCGCACCGGCCGACCGCTATCGTCACGCTTATCAGGAGATCGAAGACTTCGAGCAGTTTTCCCCTACAACCAAGCGCAACCTGCATGTGGACGCGGTCACCCGCCTGCCGGACATGCTGCGCATGGCGTTTCGAGAGGCAACCGTAGGCGCGCCTGGCCCTGTACATTTGGAGATGCTCGGGCACCACGCCGAGGTCACGGACGTGGAAGCGGAGCTGCGCCTAGAGATCGAAAAGCGCTACCTGTGTGTGCCGCCGTTTCGTCCGCAGGCCGACGGTGTGGAAGTTGCCCGTGCGTGCGCGCTGCTGGCGGGCGCGGCGCGTCCGGTGATCGTCGGTGGCGGCGGTGTCATTTGGTCGCAGGCGCAGGCCGAGGTTGTGGCACTGGCTGAGGCATTGTCCATTCCGGTCGCCACTTCGCTCAATGCCAAGGGGACAATTCCGGACAACCATCCGCTGGCCCTCGGGGTTGTCGGCGCTTACTCCCGGGAGTGCACCAACCGCGCCGTCGCTGAGGCCGACCTGGTCTTTTTCATCGGCAGTCACACGGGCAGCCAGATCACTGCGCGCTGGCGCATTCCGCGCCCTGGTACACCGGTGATCCACCTCGACATCGACGCCGCTGAATTCGGCCGGAACTATCTGCCGGCGGTGGCACTCCTGGGCGATGCGCAGGCGGTGCTGCGACAGATGCTCGATTGCGCCAGAGTGCCGGCCGCAGGCGCCCGCGCACCGTGGCTCGCCCGCGTGGCGAGCCTCGTCGGCGAATGGCGCGCCGCTGAGGCGGTGCATCGCGATTCCGGCGCGGTGCCGATGCGCCCGGAGCGCCTGATGCGCGAGATCGCGCGTGCCCTGCCTGCCGGTGGAGTGCTGGTTGCCGATACCGGGCATTCCGGCATCTGGGCTGGCACAATGGTCGACTTCGACAAGCCAGGCCAGCGGCTAATCCGCGCTGCCGGCTCGCTGGGCTGGTCGCTGCCCGGCGCGCTGGGTGTCAAGTGCGCATTGCCGGATACACCGGTGGTCTGCTTCGCTGGCGACGGCGCACTTTACTATCATATCGCCGAACTGGAAACGGCGGCGCGCTACGGCATCAACCTGGTGGTGGTAGTCAACAACAACAGCTCGCTCAATCAGGAAATCCCGCACTTCGACGCCGCCTACGGCGGCAAGCAACCGGCAACGGCTCGTGAAATGTGGGGATTCAACGATGTCGACTTTTCCGAAGTTGCGCGTTCGTTCGGCTGCGTCGGTATGCGCGTGGAAAACCCTGACGAGCTGCCTGTGGCGCTTTCCCGGGCGCTTAGTGCCGGTCGCCCTGTGATCATCGATGCCCTCACCGACTGCAACGCCTTCGCCAAGGAAGCCTGGACAGGAACCTAAGATCATGGCCTATGCCTTAGCGCTGCCGTTCGGGCAGACCGTGTCGATGGAAGTCGACATGCGCGCCGGCCGTGGTACCCGCTTGTTTGAGGCAAGCATGCCGCTGGAGGTCATCGGCCGAGACCTTCTTTTCGCCGAAGGGCCGACCTGGGACCGGCGGCACCAGCGCCTGTTGTTCACCGACATCTGCGGGGACAACATCCAGTCCTGGGACGTGCGGGATGGCCAACGCGTTGCTCACGCCCCCTCTGGTCGCGCCAACGGCATGTGCATGGACCGCGAGGGACGGCTGGTGGTTGCTGGCTGGGCCAATCGCACAGTCTGGCGGCTCGAGGCCAACGGCATGCACACGACCCTGGCTTCGCATTGGCAGGGCATGAAGCTCAACAGTCCGAACGACATCTGCGTGCGTTCCGACGGCTCGATCTTCTTTACCGACCCCCAGGGGGGGCTGGTGAACGTCGGAATGGTCGGTGACGATCTGCAGAAGTATCTCGACTTCCAGGGTGTTTTCCGCATCGCGCCGGATGGCGTGGTGCACCTAGTGACCGACGAATTCGTCTATCCTAATGGCATCTGCCTCTCACCCGATGAGACGCTGCTGTACGTCAACGACACTCGCGAGAAGCTGATTCGCGTTTACGATCTTGACGCCGAGGGACGTG
>VGIE01000499.1 GCA_016867955.1 Betaproteobacteria bacterium | reverse complement strand
TTCTCGATGAAATCGGCCGGCCCGAGAAGTAGTGCCTGGCGACCGCGCGCTGCAGGCCGACATCGGCCAACGGCAGCACGTTGGGCCGCAGCAGGTTGAAGATCAGGAACATCTCAGCCGTCCATCGGCCAATGCCGCGCACAGCCGTCAATTGCGCGATGATGGCCTCGTCTTCCAGCGCCGGCCATGCCGCAGGGTCAAGCGTCCCGGCCTCGAAGTGGCGCGCAAGGTCCACGATGTATTCCAGCTTGCGGCGTGACAGGCCGCAGGCCAGCAATTCAGCGGGCGGAACCGCCAGCAGGCGATCTGGCGCAACCTGCGGCACCCGGGACTCCAGTCGCCCCCATATGGTCGCTGCCGCCTTGACCGAGAGCTGCTGGCCGACGATGGACCGCGCCAGTGTGAAGAATGGGGCCGAGCGCCCGGCGAGCGTGCGCTTAGCATGCCTGCGCAGGATTGCTGCTAGCACCGGGTCCCGGCGCATCAGCGCGCGCCGGGCGGTTTTCCAGTAGCCGGGGACCATAGCGTACTCGCGCCCCCGCGCGCCTCAGGCGAACGCTTCGGCAAGCGTCAGCAGGCGGCTCTGGCTCGAGACATGCGGTCGCAGGAACTCCATCTGGTCCGCAAGGATGCGGCGATTGGTCAGGATCAGGTACTCCGCCTTGTTCGGCACATAGGGCGTGTAGATCAACTGGATTCCCGCCTCTTCTGGCGTGCGATTGCGCTTGATGCCGTTGCAGTGGCGGCAGGCAGCCACGACATTCATCCAGGTGTCGCGGCCGCCGCGCGATACCGGCCGGATATGGTCGCGCGTCAGCTTCAGGAAATGATACTCGCCACCGCAATATGCGCAGATGTGCCGGTCACGGCGGAACAGTTCGCGATTGCTCAGTGGCGGCACCTGCTTGAAGCTGCGCATGGCCAGGGGCTTGCCCCTGATCGCGATAATGGAATGTCCGGAAATGCTGGAGCGCTCGCCGGTCAGTCGCGACACGCCGCCGTAGACGGTAAACGCGCGCTCGCCCAGCGTCCACGCCACCAGATTCTTGGCGTAATAGAAACAGGCCTGCTGCCAGGTGACCCAGCGATGGGGTACACCATGGGAGTCCAGCGTCAGAATCAGTGGAGCATCGATCGCCATATCTGTGGTCAATCCGGCCAGTCCAGTCGAAACCGCTTTGCATCGCAGCAAATCGCGTCCCATGCTGCAAAAACCCACGGTTAAACAATTGCCTACGTCACCAGGCTGGTATTGTGCCGAAAATCCGCGCAACTGGCTATACGCAGAGTCTGCCCGCCTGCCGCCGGGGGGCGGGCACCTCGCCGTCAATACAGGGCCGAGGCCAGCGCGCGCCGGTAGCGCGCGACCAGTTCGGCCTGCGCGCCCGCGAGCGTGAAGATCCGCAGCATGGCCTGACGCGCCGACTCGCGCAGGTCTGCCCGATCCCGTTGCACCACCACCAGCAGTTGCGCGAGCGCATCTTCATGGTGCCCGTCCGCCGCGTGGCGCTCCCCGAGCTGCAGTCGAAGGCGCAGGTCGTCCGGCGCAGCCGCGGCTACGGACTGCAGCGCCGCGAGCGAAGGCAGTGCGCGTGCCGTCCGCCATTGGGCGATCCGCACGCCAACCCGGGCTGCCCGGTCGTCGAGCAGGTGCTCCGGGACGGCCTGAAGGAGCGCGTCCGCTTCCTCGAACGCGTCGCGAGCCGACAGCAGGTCCGCCAACTGGATTCGCGCGGCATGCAATTCCGGCTCCAGAGCCAACGCGCCCGACAGCTTCTGCTCGGCCTCGGCAAAGCCCCCTGCCTCGATCGCCTGGCGCGCCTGCGCGAGCAATTTCTGGCCTTCCGTGGGAATCAGCCGGTCGAGGAACTTGCGCACGGCTGTTTCGGGAATTACGCCGGCGAACTCGTTCACCACCTTGCCGCCGACGAACGCCTTCACGTTGGGGATGCTCCGCACGGCAAAGCGCGCGGCAATCTCCTGGTTCTCATCCGTGTTGATCTTTGCGAAGACGATCCGCCCCGCGTACTCCTTTGCCAGCTTCTCCAGGATCGGACTCAGGGCCCGGCAGGGTCCGCACCAGGGAGCCCAGAAATCCACCACCACCGGCATCAGCCTGGATGCCTCGAGCACCTGCTCCACGAATCCCGCCGCTCCGACCTCGACCATTGCTCCGCTCACACGCATCTCCTTGAACGATGAATGCCGCCCTTGCGTCCACACCCGTGCCCGCGGCCTGACCGCGCTGGCTCAGGCAGCCCTGATCCGGCTGCCGCGGTCTGTTTCCGGGCACCTGCCATGTACACTTATATACTCTCGCCCCGGTTTTCAAGCCTGCGACGGCTTGATCCATATCAAACCCGCCATACGCGCTGCCGATTAACATTAGACATTCCTGAATGAGGGGTACCGCATGGCAGACTTTTCCCT
>VGIE01000498.1 GCA_016867955.1 Betaproteobacteria bacterium | reverse complement strand
CGGCTCACGCATTGCATGCGCTGGCTGGGACAGGCGCGCCGCGCCAACGACGTCGCCATGGCCCATGCCCGCGCCCGGCAGGCCTTCGGCAAATCGCTGGGCGAGCATGAGGGCGTCGGTTTCATGCTGGCTGACAACGCGATCGACATGCAGACGGCGCGCCTGCACATCTGGCATACGGCCTGGTTGCTGGACCAGGGGCAGAAGTGCAATTTCGAATCCAGCCGGGCCAAGGTGGTGTGCTCCGAGGCGCTCTGGCGCACGGTGGACCGGAGCGTGCAGGTCCTGGGTGGCCAGGGGGTTACCGGCGAGAGCGTCGTGATGCGCATCTTCATGGACATGCGCGCGTTTCGGATCTATGACGGTCCAAGCGAAGTCCACCGCTGGAGCATGGCGCGCAAGCTGCTCGGCGACACCGGGACTGCGCGATGAGTTCCGCACCGGGTGCGCGAGCGGGTGATGTTCCGCCGCAGGCGGACTTCGACCCGGCAGCCCTGCAAGGGTACCTGCTGGCCGCAGGCCTCGCGCCGGGCGGGACGGTCTCGGTGCAGCGCCTGCGGGGCGGCCAGTCCAACCCGACCTATGAAGTCCGCAGCGGTGAAACGCGCTGGGTCCTGCGCAAGCAGCCGCCCGGACGGCTGCTGCCCTCGGCCCACGCGATTGACCGCGAGTTCCGCGTGATCGGCGCGCTGCATCGGCAGGGCCTGCCCGTTCCCGAGGCGCGGTTGTACTGCGAAGACGCCTCGGTCATCGGCACGCCGTTCTATCTGATGGAGTTCATGGACGGCAGGATATTCCCCGATCCGGCCCTGCCGGAGTTGCCCCGAGCACAGCTGGGCGCGATCTACGGCGAGATGAACCGCACGATCGCCATGCTGCACCGGTTCGATTACGCGGCCGCCGGACTTGCCGATTTCGGCAGGGCCGGCAATTACTTCGCCCGGCAGATCGCACGCTGGACCCGGCAGTATCGGGAATCGGCGACGGATCCGATCACGTCCATGGATGCGCTGATCGAATGGCTGCCGGCGAACATTCCGCCCGGCGAGGAGACCAGCCTAGTGCACGGCGATTTTCGCATCGACAACCTGGTATTCGACAAGCAGGCGCCGCGGGTCATTGGGATCCTTGATTGGGAACTGGCCACGCTCGGGCACCCGCTCGCGGATTTCTCGTATCACTGCATGACCTGGCACATCCCCGCGACGCTCTGGCGGGGACTCGGCGGGCTGGACCTTGCCGCGCTGGGCATTCCAGGGGAGGCGGATTACATTGCCGAATACTGCCGCCACACCGGACGCTCCCGCATCGATCATTGGGATTTCTACATCGCCTACAACCTCTTCCGGATCGCGGCGATACTCCAGGGCATCGCGCGGCGCGCGCGCGATGGCAATGCCAGCGGCGCGGACGCCGTCGAGATGGGGCAGAGGGCCCGGCCACTGGCTGACCTGGGATGGCAAATGGCGCTACGCGTCAGGCTTTGACGATTCTGCCGCCAGGCACTGGTTTAGAATCTCGTGTCTCGATCCGGGAATGACCGGGTCGCGGTAGATCCGGGCGGGGACCAGGGTCCCGCCGCGCTGTGGCGCTGAATGCGCGCAGGCGATCGAACCCGGCAACAACTTCGCGCAGGACGACCCGACATGAGCTTCCTCCCGATTCGACCATCTGCGGCGGCGCGCGTGCTGACGTTGCTGCTGGGCCTGGCCGGGGGCCTGTCAGCCAATGCGCAGGACTATCCGTCCAAGCCCATCCGCATGGTCGTGCCGTTCGCGCCCGGCAGCACCACCGACACGTTGGCGCGCTTCGTCAGCGACCGCCTGTCCAGGGCGCTCGGCCAGCAGATCCTGATCGACAATCGCGCCGGAGCGGGTGGCAATATCGGTACGGAAATGGTGGCCCGGACGGCGGCCGATGGTTACACCCTGGTCACGGCGCCCAGCAGCCTTGCGATCAACGCGGCGCTGATGCCGAACCTCGGCTTCGACGCGGTGCGTGACCTTGCGCCGGTGGTATTGATCGGGGCGGCGCCCTTGATTATCGTGGCCACGCCTGGCCTGCCGGCAGGGAACGCCGCGGAACTTATAGCGCTCGCCCGGGCCAGGCCGGGCCAGTTGAACTACGCATCCGGCGGCAGCGGCAGCCCCAGTCACCTTGCCATGGAACTCTTCAAGAGCATGGCGGGTATCGACGTCGTGCACATCCCCTACAAGGGCGGTGGCGCGCTGCTCAATTCGGTCATGTCCGGTGAGATCCAGTTGACCCCCAGCGGTGTCCTGATCGCCGTTCCGCTGATCAGGGCCGGGCGCCTCAAGGCCATTGCCGTGACGGGGTCGAAGCGCATTGCCGCCGCGCCGGATGTGCCGACGGTGGCCGAGTCCGGGCTTCCCGGTTACCACGTCTCCGGCTGGTGGGGAATCCTTGCGCCG
>VGIE01000497.1 GCA_016867955.1 Betaproteobacteria bacterium | reverse complement strand
AGACCACTGCTGGCAGGAAGTAGGGCGTGATCACCATCACTTCCAGGAATGGCTTGAACGGAACGTCGCTACGCGTGATCAGCCAGGCGAAGCCAATGCTTACTGTCATCACGCCGGCAAGCGTCATGGCCCCAATAAGGAGCGTGTTGAACACCAGCTTCCAGGTGTAGGGGTCGGTATAGGCGCCGACATAGCCCGCCAGTGTCCAGGCCGCGCCCGGATCGCCCCAGGGCGCGCTGCGGAAGCTGCCGACCAGGAACATGCCCAGCGGATAGACCACCAGCAACCCCGTGCCCAGCACCGCAGCGACCCACAGCCAGCGCTGGACGGGGGACGCGCGCACGTCCCCCGTCAGCCTGGCCAGCGCCGCCTCCGGGCCTGTCACCAGGTCGTCCCGGCCTGATGCGTCGGCGTCGCCCTTAACGCAGGCCGAGCACGCGATTCATGTGGCCGACGTAATCCTTGATGTTCTTCACCTGGGCCTCGGTCGGCGCGCTGGACAGCACCGGCGTGCCTTTGAGCTGCGAGGCCTTCGGACTGGGCGTCGCCTCCGAATGCACCGGCGTCACGTAGGCCTGGGCAAGCGTCTCCTGGCCCTCGCGGCTCATCAGGAAATGCACGAACAGCCGCGCCACGTTTGGATTGGGCGCGTTCGCCGCCACCGAGTCGTAGGTCGCGAACAGGATGGTGCCGTCGCTCGGCAGCACGAACTGCACCGGCTTGCCGGAATTGCGCGCCGGCAGGGTGACGTAGTCATAAGCGACGACGTCGACGTCGATCTCGCCCAGTTCCACCGACTGCTGCACTTGGATGATGCCGGGCTTGATCAGCGGATTGTTCGCGGCGAGGCCCTTGAAGAACGGCTCGCCGTAGCCTTTCTGGTCCCACAGCGTGAGGAACCAGAGCTGCGCGCCGCCGCCGACCCTGGGGTCGGGGATGCCGAGGCGGTTCTTCCACTTCGGATCGAGCAGGTCCTTCCAGGTGCGCGGGTACTCGGCCTCCTTCAGCTTGTTGGTGTTCACCGCAAAGCCAATCTGCAGCACGCGCGACGGGAACTGGATGCCATTGAACCCGGACTTGAAGGGCTCGATCCACTTGTCACGCGTGGGCACGTCGAACTGCGCCAGCAGCTTGTGCTGCTGCAGCGCCACGACCGAGGTCTCGTTGCTCGAGATGACGTCGGCGAGATACTTGCGCGCGCGGCTTTCGGCAAGCACCCGCTCCAGGGTCTGCCCCAGGTCGGCGCGCACGAGCTCGATCTGGATATCCGGGTAGCGCTTGTTCCAGGCCGCCTGGATGGCGTTGAACTGCGCCGGCACCATGGAGGTGTAGAAGGCCACCTTGGTCTCCTTGGCCGCCCTCGCCTTGCGATAGAGGTCCGCCGCGAAGGCGTCGTCCTGGGCCCAGGCCGTACCGGCGCCTGCCAGCAGCATGCCGGCCACGGCGGCCCCCTGCCTCAGCATCGCTGCCGCACTCCTCGCTGTCCGCTTCATGAACTCCTCCTCCGTTGGGAACTTCGTCAGTTGCGCGCCATCCGCGCCGTTCGTTCGTCGGTCCAGCGTCGCTGCTTGAGCTCGAAGCGCCGGACGGTGCCCGCCGGGACGGCTTCGAGGTCGAAGGTGACGCGAAAAGCATCCCTGAGGCGCGTGCCAAGCGCACCGAGGGCGCCGGCCCGCGCCTCCGCCGGCACGGCGGACCGGAACTCGATCCGGACGCAGACCCGCTCCCGGCCCCGTTCATCCAGCATCAAGACGCCGTTGAATTCGTCCACGCTGGGGTCGCCGAGGATCAGCGCGTCCAGCTCATGCACCCAGACATTCACCCCCTTGATGCGCAGCATGTCGTCGTAGCGGGCGATGGTACCGCATTCGATCGTGGTGAACGGCCGCCCGCAGCCGCAACGACCCGGCGCGCCGAAGCGCACCCGGTCCCGCATGCGGTAGCGGAACACCGGCGAGGCCGCGCGGAACAGGGGCGTGATCACCAGTTCGCCTTCTTCCCCGTCCTGCACCGGCCGGCCGGTCGCCGGGTCGAGCACTTCGGTGAGCACCTCGTGCTCGTAGTTGTGCATCCAGCCGCGCTCGCCGCCTGCGGCGCCCCGCGCGAGCACACCGCGGTCGCAGGTGCCGCAGGTCACCGTCCCCGCCTGGCTGCAGCCGAAGACCTCGTGCATCGGCGCGCCGAAGAAGTCCTCCACGGCGCGGGTGAATTCGACCGGGTAGGCGCCGCCCGAGATGAAGACGAACTTGATTCCCGGCACGTCCCGCCTCGGGTCCACTCCCGCGGCGCGGCAGGCCTCCATGAAGCGGATCGCGTAGACGTAGGGCAGCTTCAATACCCTGGGCTTGAAGCGCAAGAAGGCGGCGATACGCTCCTCCGTGCTGTTGGGCCCGACCCGCAGCACCGGCATGCCTAGACGCTCCCAAACACGAACA
>VGIE01000496.1 GCA_016867955.1 Betaproteobacteria bacterium | reverse complement strand
CGGATATCGATGATGGAGGCGACGATGGGGGAGATCGCAATGGATCAGACGACAGCAGACAAGAACGCATCGGCACCGCCAGCCGAGCGGATCATCTCGGACATGAAGCTCTTCAAGGGCTTCAAGAGCAAGACGCCCGCGGTTGCCGGTCGCCGCGCCTTCTGCCTGTACCGCGACCTCGGCGTCCAGCTCGCGAGCAAACACCGCATGCGCGCAGTCAAGTCCGATCCGATCCCCCACAAGATCGAGTCGACCCAGTGGCATTACCACGTCTGCGACTTCAATTTCGTGTACTTCCTCAAGGGAACGGTGACCTTCGAACTGGAGGACGGCACGATCTAGACGTTTTCCGAGGGCGAATCGATCTTCATCCCCGGCGGCTTCCGGCACAACGAGGTCTACATGTCGCCGGATCTCGAGGCCATCGAGTTCTCCATGCCCGGCGAGATCGGCACCGTGCTGGTCGAGCGTCCCGCCCACCTGCCCGCGGTGCTGAGGCGGGTGGACAGCACCAACCCGGACTAGCGCCGCGGTTGCGGGCACCCGCCTGCGCCCCCCGCCTCACGATCAAACACCCCGTGGCCCCGCGCTCACGCCGGCGCGGCGCCCCGCTTCGTCCAGAACACTTGGGGCGCCTGACAGAATTTCCGTCAGGCGCCCTGAAGCAGGGGAGCTTGAGGGGCGTATCCCCTCAATGGCGTCAGACACTCTTACAATTGCGCCTTTGCGACTCACTTTCAACGACTGGCCATCCCATGCGCGAACCCACACCCCAGACCATCCACCTCAAGGACTACCGGGCCCCGGCCTTCCTCGTCCCGGAAATCGCCCTCGATTTCGACGTGCACGAGGATTTCACGCGTGTCAGGGCGTGCCTGACGCTGGAGCGCAATCCCGCCGCTGCCGGTGGCGAGGGTGCCGGCGCGCCGCTGCTGCTCAACGGCGAGGCGCTGGAACGGGAGATGGTGAGCCTCGACGGGCGCGTACTGTCGGCGGGCGAGTTCGAGCGCACCGACGGGCACCTGCGCATTGCCGGGGTGCCCGACCGCTTCACGCTCGAGACCACGGTGAGGATCGAGCCGCGCAAGAACCTGCAGCTCTCCGGCCTCTATGGAGCGAAGGCCGGCTTCTTCACCCAGTGCGAGGCCGAAGGCTTCCGCCGCATCACCTTCTTCCCCGACCGGCCCGACGTGATGTCGCGCTACAGCGTCACCATCCACGCCGACCGCGAGGCCTGCCCGGTGCTGCTGTCCAACGGCAACCTGGTCGACAGCGGCGCCGAGGGCGACGGCCGCCACTGGGCAAGGTGGGTCGACCCCTTCCCCAAGCCCTGCTACCTCTTCGCCATGGTGGCGGCCAGGCTGGACGTGCTGGAGGACCGCTGGACCACGCGCTCGGGACGCGCCGCGCGCCTCGCGATCTACGTCGATCCGGGCAAGCTCGACCAGTGCGCCTACGCCATGGACTCGCTCAAGCGCTCGATGAAATGGGACGAGGAGGTGTTCGGCCTCGAGCTCGACCTCGATCACTACATGATCGTCGCCGTTGGCGACTTCAACATGGGGGCCATGGAAAACAAGGGCCTCAACATCTTCAACACCAAGTACGTTCTGGCGCGGCCCGACACCGCCACCGACATGGACTTCATGATGCTCGACCGCGTGGTGGCGCACGAATACTTCCACAACTGGACCGGCAACCGCGTCACCTGCCGCGACTGGTTCCAGCTCTCGTTGAAGGAGGGCCTGACGGTGTTCCGCGACCAGGAGTACGGCGCCGACACCTATTCGCGGCCGGTGCAGCGCATCCAGGAGGTGCGAAGCCTGCGCGCGGGCCAGTTCCCCGAGGACGCCGGCCCCATGGCGCACCCGGTGCGCCCGCAGTCGTACATGGAGATCAGCAATTTCTACACGGCCACGGTGTACGAGAAGGGCGCCGAGGTGGTGCGCATGATCCACACACTCATCGGCGCGGAAGCCTTCAGGCGAGGGATGGACCTCTACTTCCGGCGCCACGACGGGCAGGCGGTGACCTGCGACGACTTCGTGCAGGCCATGGCGGACGCCTCGGGCAGGGACCTGATCCAGTTCCGCCGCTGGTACGACCAGGCCGGCACGCCGGTGCTGGAAGTCAGCGATGCCTACCACGCCGCGGCGCGCCGCTACACCCTGAGCGTGCGCCAGTCCTGCCCGCCGACGCCGGAGCGTGCCGAGAAGCTGCCCTTCCATATCCCGCTGGCGCTGGGACTGCTGCTGCCCGATGGCAGCGAAGCGCCGCCGCGGCTGGCGGGAGAGGCCGCGGCTGGGGCGACGGATCGCGTGCTCGATGTCACCGAATCCGAACAGGAGTTCGTCTTCGAGGACGTGCCTGCGCGACCGGTGCCCTCGCTGCTGCGCCGCTTCTCGGCGCCGGTGGCGCTGAAGCACGACTACAGCGAGGACT
>VGIE01000495.1 GCA_016867955.1 Betaproteobacteria bacterium | reverse complement strand
GCAGCTGAGGCGGACCCTCGCCTCGAGCGACGGCCTCGAGGATGTCCTTGGAGGAGGTCAGCCCGACGCGCGCCTGCACCGGGAGCGTGGCGTTCCACTCCCCGACCGGCTTGTGCAGCACGAAGCCATGGTTGGTCTGAACGGGCCCGCCGAAATACACGGGTGAGCGCCCGACCTCCTGCGACTCGAGCGGCAGCCCGATGCGTTCGAGCAATGTTGACAGCGTCAGGTCGGTAGGGCGGTTAACGACGATGCCCATCGCACCCGTGTCGCTGTGCTCGCAGATATACGTCAGGGTGCGCGAAAAATGCGGGTCAGCCATGCTGGGCATGGCGATCAGGAAGTGATTGGTGAGATTGACTTGGTTCACCACGTGTATATTGTAATCGCTTGGGGGGGCGCCACACAATTTGGCCGACAGGATGTCCTGTCGCGCGCTGCCCTGGTGAATTCGGACCGAGCCGGCCAGGAACGCGTGCCCAATACCCGACAATTCGACCGCGCCCTGGTGTGGTTCCGGCGCGATCTCAGGCTCGCCGATCACACCGCGCTAAGCCAAGCCCTTGCGCGCTCCCGGCAGGTGTGGTGCGCGTTCGTTTTCGACACCGAAATCCTCGATGCCCTGCCCTCGCGCAGCGACCGGCGCGTGGAATTCATCTGGCATGCGCTGGCGGAACTCGATGCCGCACTGCGCGCGCGCGGTGGCGGCCTCATCGTGCGGCACGCCCGTGCCCGCGACGAGATCCCGCGCCTGGCATCAGAGCTCCGCGCCGAGGCCGTTTTCGCCAACCGGGACTACGAGCCTGCCGCCGTGTCGCGCGATGAGGAGATCGCGCGCCGGCTCGCCGAGCCCGGCGCGCGGCTGGAAACCTTCAAGGACCAGGTCGTCTTCGAGCGCGACGAGATCATGACCGGCGGCGGTACGCCGTACTCGGTCTTCACGCCCTACAAGAACTCCTGGCTGAAGCACCTGGAGGCGCATCCGTTCAAGGCCTCGGGGCTCGGTAATGCCCGCGCCCTGGCGCCGCCGCCGCGAGGGGCCGGCGGAGTGGCGGCGGCCGTGCCGCGGGGCGGCCCTCTCGCCGCCACGGTGCCATCGGCGATTCCCTCGCTGGAGTCGCTGGGCTTTCGCAAGACCAACCTGCTCGAGCTGCCGCTGCACACCGGCATGTCGGGTGCGGAAAAACTTCTCCGGGCCTTCCTGCGGCGCATCGACAACTACGATCGGGCGCGCGATTTCCCGTCGGTGCGGGGCCCGTCCTACCTTTCGGTGCACCTGCGCTTCGGCACCGTTTCCATCCGCCACCTGGTCGCCCACGCGCTCGCGCTCAGCAGCCCGGGCGCGCGCGCGTGGCTGTCGGAGCTGATCTGGCGCGAGTTCTACTTCCAGATCCTGCATCACCACCCTCGCGTGGTGAACCACGCGTTCAAACACGAGTTCGAGCAGGTGCATTTCGACAACGACCCTGCGCGCTTCGCGGCCTGGTGCGCGGGTCGCACCGGCTACCCGCTGGTGGATGCAGCCATGCGCCAGTTGCATGCCACCGGCTACATGCACAACCGGCTTCGCATGGTGGCTGCAAGCTTTCTGGTGAAGGACCTGCACATCGACTGGCGCCTGGGGGAACGCCACTTTGCCGCGCATCTCAATGACTTCGACCTCTCCGCCAACAACGGCGGCTGGCAATGGGCCGCCTCCACGGGCTGCGACGCGCAGCCGTATTTCCGCATCTTCAACCCGGTGACACAGTCGCAGAAATTTGACGCCGAGGGAAAGTTCATCCGGCGCTACGTGCCGGAGCTGGCAAAGGTCCCGTTAAAACACCTGCACGCGCCCTGGAACATGGGCCCGCTCGAACAGCAGGCAGCATCCTGCATCCCCGGGCGCGACTACCCCGGGCCCATCGTCGATCACGACGAGGCGCGCAAGATCACGCTGGAACGTTACGCCGCAGCCCGGGCTCGCGAACCGTGGCAGGACTGAGCGGGAAAGACCAAGCCAGGCACGGCCACGCCTGGCCCGATCCAACGGCTTGCAGGAACGACGCGGCAAATGAAAAACGGCCCGCGGCATTGCTGCCGGGGGCCGCTTGCGCCGAGGCAGCGGGGCGGGGTTCAGGCCGCCTTGAGGTTGCCGGCGGACTGCTTGCCGCGCTCAGTCAGGATGTCGAAGCTGACGCGCTGGCCTTCACTGAGCGTGCCCAGGCTCGATTTCTCGACTGCGCTGATATGGACGAAAACGTCCTTGGAACCACCTTCGGGCTGGATGAACCCGAAACCCTTCGTTGCATTGAACCACTTGACTGTGCCAATAGGCATTCTGACCTCCAGAAAATCACGCCCAACGCACGCGCCGGGCGCTTATCCCGCGCGCAACTCGGGCGCGGTAGCGAACAACCTTAGCGTGGTGGATGACTTGGTAGTAAACCGTCCGGAACCGGAC
>VGIE01000494.1 GCA_016867955.1 Betaproteobacteria bacterium | reverse complement strand
CCTTCCAGTTACGGGTGAACGCCTACCGAGTCCTGCTCACGCGCGGGCGCGATGCCTGCGTCGTCTTCGCTCCTCCGATCGCTGAAATGGACGAAACGTTCGCGTATCTCGCAGCTGCTGGTTTTCGGCAGCTCTGAAAGTTGGGCTTATACAGGGCACGTAGTCATTCAGGCGTAGCCACACCGCAAGTCAGATTCCGCGGACTGCGTCGCCTCGCTCAAGCAATCGTGGACAGGCGACCAGTAGTGGGCGTTGCTAGCGGAGGCCTACGAGATCTGACGTAGCCGCTCCGCATACGCAGTAGCCCAGGAGCCTGATGGCTCTCGCCGATGGTCGTTCAGAGACCGCCCATTGCCGATTCTTGAATTAGCCTAGCGAGCTGTTCTCCCGCGCGCGGCACGTTGAGGAATTTCGGGAATGCCCCCACATCCACTATGACGGGTCGGTGCGGCGCGGGACAGACCACATCGAGTTTGCCGAAGCGCAGGCCGAGGAGATTCTGGGCGCGGCGAACTAAGGCACAGAGCGTTGCTGATGCTGGATTAACCCGCGCTTCTGTGAACTCGCTGCCAAATGGTGGGCGCTGAAATATGTCGATATCCCTGCCGATGAAGTAGGCAGTGAAGTGCACGCCTGCTATTGCATTTTCAAGCAGCCATACCGAATCCATGTTCTCTGCGTCGCCGATTGAGTGTAGATGGGTGGGTTCCGTCATCAGCTTGACGGCATCTGCGCCATGCTGATCACGTCGCTTTAGCAGCGCCGGCCAGTCAATCGCCTGCAGCTGCGCGGGCGCGCACAATTCGCGCAGCATGCCGTGAACCGCCGTGGGAACCTCGAAGCCGGCCTGCTGCAAGACACTGCGAACGGCAATGCGGTCGCGCACATGCTCGACGACATCAGGGTCCGGGAATACGAACGCGCCGCGCCGCCGCTGGGACTTGCCCCAGGCGACTGATGCGGGGTCCTTCCGACCGAGTAGGACCGCGTCAAACTCGTGGGAAGGCAGTGGTCCGTCCGGCTCGAACAGCCGCACGAACGTGCCCATGCGCTGCAGCTGCTGTGCGATGTCGAAAAGGAGGGGACGGCGGCTCGGGGCGTTCACGATCGCCCAGCGCTGCCGTCCCGATATGGCCAGACGACCCTTCATATACGCCGTTCCCGAGCGAGGAGGCGCAAAAGCCGCAGAGATATCAGCGGATGCGCGAAGAACCGTCCCTTCAGTCGTAGTCGGCGCACCGCCCTCCAGGCGATCATCAAGGTCTTTGATAGATGGAATCTGCGGCGGCGCCTGCGGTCCGGCTCCAGTACGAGGAGCCTACTCGCGTCGCGGTCAATTTTTCCGGCCGCCGTCCTTGGCAGATTATTCACCGCGACAAACCGTTCGGGCATTTCCAGATTCGGGTCCTCCAATCTGTCACGGAGCATTTCGGCGTCAGGTTCTGGAGGACCGCCGGTATTCATGAAAACCAGCGCGACGGGGACGCATCCGAACGTGCGATGTGGTTGCGTAGCGGAGGGAGGGGGCACGTCACCTGATAGTGGTTAGGCCTCAGCGATCGCGGCGACAGAAACCTTCAGGCCAGGGATGCGCGCCGGTAGCTTCGCGCCTTGCCTTGCCGGAGGGTCGACCGGGAACCAGCGCAGGTATTCCTCATTCATGCCCGCGAAGTCATCCTCATCGGCCAGGACGATCGTGATGCTGACGATCTTGTCCATCGTGCTGCCGGCGGCTTCGAGAATGGCGGAGACGTTCTTGAGGCACTGACGCGTTTGTTCTTGAACCGTCGCACCAACGATCGCGCCGGTCGCAGCATCAATTGGCGCAGTGCCAGAGACGAAGACCAGGCCGGCCGCCTTCACGGCCTGGCTGTACGTCGCCGGAGGCTTGGCGGCGTTCGGGGTGAACACGATGTCACGTGCCATGGGTGATCTCCTGTTGCCGCAGCCGGGGCCGTGGTCAAAAGCGGCGGTCAGATGCGACGCAAAAGGACCCAGGCACCGACGGCGAGCGTCATGTCGAGCATGGTAAACGCCACCAGCATATGAGGAAGCACGCCAGCGAATACTACGGGCAAGAACACCGCTGACACGAAAATCAGTCTGTCAACGACTGACGCCGCGACAAATTGTCGGGCGCCGGTACGACCCCCAAACACATAAAGCCAGCCGATGACGACACCCATTAAGCCTAAGACACGGATAAGTCCTTAGGTGCTTCACTTCTTGACGATTCTTCCGATGCCCAGTCCAACGTATCCGAAAACCATGACAAGTAGTGAAGGCAATGGAGGGGCGTACGTGGGAAGATGTCGTCGACGCGATGCTGATCATTCGAGACTACGTGGAGCCCAAGCCATGACGAACCGTCTCACGTCCTGGACCATGCTGTTCACGCTGGCCGCCCTCGGCACCGCGCTCGCGGGCGCGCAGGCGCCCCATCCGCAGAA
>VGIE01000493.1 GCA_016867955.1 Betaproteobacteria bacterium | reverse complement strand
CCAACGTGCTTCGGGCTTGCTCCAACTTCTCCAGCAGCAGGCGATAGACGTCGCCTTCGCGCGTCTCTTCCGCCACTAGGTTCCACAAGTGGCAGACTTCGGTCTGGCCGATGCGGTGAATGCGGCCGAATCGCTGCTCGATGCGGTTCGGGTTCCAGGGCAGGTCGTAATTCACCATCAGGTGGGCGCGCTGGAGGTTGATGCCTTCGCCTGCAGCATCGGTGGCGACCAAGACCCGCACTTCGGGGTCGTGCTTGAACGCCTCCTGCGCATTGAGACGTTCCTCGCGTCCCATCCCACCGTGGATAGCCACCACCGCCTGCTCGCGGCCGAGCAGCGTGCGAATGCGGTTGCAGAGATAGTTCAACGTGTCGCGATGCTCGGTGAACAGCACCAGCTTCTGCGACGCGGAAGGCTTCGGCGGTGGAACTGCCCCCGGCGCCCCAAACCCTTCCTGTTCCTCGGCCATTGCATTGGCGATCGCGGCCGGGGTGAAGAGGTGTCCCAGGAGGGAGGCCAGTTCGCGCCATTTCCGGTCGCCGCCGCTGCGCCGGAGCGCGAGCGCCATCGATTCCAGGCGCGCGAGCGTTTGAATTTCGGTCTTGAGTTCCGCGATGGTGCGTGCGGCGGTGGCTTGGTCGAGGACCTCCTCCTCGATCGCCTCGACCTCGTTGTCGGGCGCTTCCTCGAGGTCTTCGATGTCGTCGGCATCCAGCAGCCGTCCGCCGCGCTCCAGGACTTCCGTCTCGCGCAGGCGGCTCTCCAGACGCTCGCGGCGGCGGCGCAGCGATTGATAGATCGCCTCCGGCGACGAGGCGAGGCGCCGCTGCAGGATGGTGAGGGCGAAACCGACCGTGCCGGCGCGCTTGTCGTTCTGCAGCTTGTCGGCGCGGTTGAACTCGTCGCGCACATAGTCCGTCACCGCGGCGTACAGCGCGGCCTCGTCATCGGACAGCTTGTAGGGGACCGTGTTGGCGAAGCGATCCGGGAACAGCGGTTTCGACTCAAAGGTGAGGAGCTTCTCTTTCACCATCCGGCGCATCAGGTCGGACACGTCCGCCGCATGCACGCCGTCGCGGAACCGACCTTCGAACCGATCGCCGTCGAGGAGCGCCATGAACAACTGGAAGTCTTCCTCCTTGCCGTTGTGGGGTGTTGCGGTCATCAGGAGGAAATGGCGTGTCAGCGAAGACAGCAACTGTCCAAGCCGGTAACGTTTGGTGAACTTGACCTCGCCGCCAAAGAAGGTCGCCGACATCTTGTGGGCCTCGTCGCAAACCACGAGGTCCCAGCGGCAATCAGGCGCCTGCAATTTCTGCTGCACCGTTTCGTCGCGTGCCAGCTTGTCGAGGCGCGCAATGATTAGGTTTGACTCCAGGAACCAGTTGCCGGTGCGCGCCGCCTCAAGGCGATCGTTGGTGAGGATTTCGAACGGCAGGTGGAAGCGCCGGTACAGCTCGTCTTGCCATTGCTCGGCGAGACTGCCGGGACAAACGACGAGACAGCGTTGCAGATCGCCGCGGGCAATCAGCTCCTTCATCAAGAGGCCGGCCATGATGGTCTTGCCGGCGCCGGGATCGTCTGCGAGCAGGAAGCGCAGCGGCTGTCGCGGCAGCATCGATTCGTAAACCGCCGTGATCTGGTGCGGCAAGGGATCGACCACGGACGTGTGCACCGCGAGCACCGGGTCGAAGAGGTACGCCAGCCGGATGCGCAAAGCCTCGGACACCAGTCGGAAGATCGCGCCGTCGCCGTCGAAGCTCCACGACCGGCCGTGTTCGACCACCTCCAGGCGTGGCTCATCGTGGCGGTAGAGGAGCTGGTTGGCGACGCGGCCCTCGGGGGTCTTGTACGTCAATTCGAGCGCGGCGGACCCGTGCCACTGGACGCTTACGACGGTCACCAGCGCATTCGGCAGGATGCCGCGCACGGCGGCACCCGGGGTGAGGTCCTCAAGGCGCACGGGACCTATGTCCGATCGGTCATGCATTGCGTTCGGTGGGGCCGACCCGGACTGCGCGCTAACAGGGCCCCCTTGCTCTCCTGGGCCGGATGGTAGCCGTGAATCATGACAACCTGATAGCTAGGCTTGTCCGGTATTCGACGGCACTACAGTGCTGGCGATCCCTCGCGATTCGATTTGCTTCGGGTCGCCAGGGCAGCGTCGCGCCGCCGCAAACCCGTCAGTTGCTGCGCTAGGTAGTTCCCCTGTCCTTCTTTGGCCCACGGTAGCGAGCATCGAGCTTGTCCATCGCCGTCTGAATGTGGGCGCCGCTTTGATGCGCGTATCGCTCGACCATTGCGAGCGTCTTGTGGCCGCTGATCCGCCTTACCGTTGGGAGATCTACGCCGGCCTGCACCAGATGCGTGATCGCGGTGTGGCGGAGAGTGTGCCGGACCACTTGCTTGGGGTCGAGCCCAGCCGCAACGACGCAGCGGACGAATGCCTTCCGGAC
>VGIE01000492.1 GCA_016867955.1 Betaproteobacteria bacterium | reverse complement strand
CCGAGCTTGCGCTTCAGGATCTCGTTGACCTGCGCCGGGTTGGCCTTGCCCTTCGAGGCCTTCATCACCTGGCCGACCAGTGAGTTGAAGGCCTTCTCCTTGCCGGCCCTGTAATCCTCCACCTGCCTGGTGTTGGCGGCCAGCACGTGGTCGACGATTTTTTCTATCGCCGCCGAATCGGAAATCTGCCTGAGGCCGCGCTTGTCGATGATGGCGTCGACTGCAGTTTCGCCCCCTGCTTCGCCCACCCACAGCGCGTCGAAGACCTCCTTGGCCAGTTTCCCCGACAGGGTTTGGTCGCGCAGGCGCCCCAGCAACGCCGACAGCTGTTCGCTCGACACGGGCGAAGCGGCAATGTCGATGCCATCGCGGTTCAGCGCCGCCGACAGCTCCCCCATCATCCAGTTGGCGGCCGTCTTGGCGGCATCCTGCCCCAGCCGTGAGACCACGTCCTCGAAGTACGCCGCCGTCTCGCGCGATGCCGTCAGCATGGCGGAGTCCGCTGCGCTCAGGCCATAGGCCGACTCGTAACGCGCGCGCTTGGCCTGCGGCAGTTCCGGCAGCGTTGCGCGCACGCGCTCGATCCAGGCCTCGTTCACCACCAACGGCAGCAGGTCCGGATCTGGAAAGTAGCGGTAATCGTGGGCATCCTCCTTGGAGCGCATGGCGCGGGTCTTGCCCGTGTCGGCGTCGAACAGCACGGTCGCCTGGCGGATGGTGCCGCCGTCCTCCAGAGTCTCGATCTGCCACAGCGTCTCGTACTCGATGGCCTGCTGCAGGAAGCGGAAGGAGTTGAGGTTCTTGATCTCGCGCCGAGTGCCGTATTCGGTCTCTCCCTTGCGCCGAACCGACACGTTAGCATCGCAGCGGAACGAGCCCTCCTGCATGTTGCCGTCGCACACGTCGATCCAGCGCACCAGCGCGTGCAGCGCCCGGGCATAGGCCACCGCCTCCTCCGCCGAGCGCATGTCAGGCTCGGAGACAATTTCCAGCAGCGGAGCGCCGGCGCGATTGAGGTCGATGCCGCTCATGCCATGGAAATCCTCATGCAGCGACTTGCCGGCGTCCTCCTCGAGATGCGCTCGCGTGAGTCGCACCGCCTTTTCGCCGTCCCTGGTGACGATGTTGATCGCGCCGCCCTGCACGATGGGCAGCTCGTACTGGCTGATCTGGTAGCCCTTGGGAAGGTCGGGATAGAAGTAGTTCTTCCTCGCGAAAATCGAACGGCGGTTGAGCGTTGCCCCGATGGCCAGCGCGAAACGGATGGCGCGCTCCACGGCGGCGCGGTTGGCGACCGGCAGCACCCCTGGGAACGCCAGGTCGACCACGTCTGCCTGCGTGTTGGGCGCCGCACCGAAGGCTGTGGAACTACCCGAGAAGATCTTGCTTGCCGTCGACAGCTGGGTGTGCGTCTCCAGCCCGATAACCGCTTCCCAGCCCGCCGGAATCGTGTGCACGCTCATGCCGCAGCGCCCGCGCCGGCATCCGCGGCATAGCCCGCCGGGATGCGCGCATGCCAATCGGTCGCCTGCTGGTAGCGGTGTGCCACCTCCAGCATCCTCGCCTCGGAGAAATAGTTGCCGACCAGGTGCAGGCCCACCGGCAGCGCCTTGCCGCCGTCGCTGGCGAAACCGCACGGGATCGACAGCCCCGGCAGGCCTGCGAGGTTGGCGGGAATGGTGTAAATGTCATTGAGGTACATCTGCACAGGGTCGGAGGCCTTGGCGCCCAGCGGAAAGGCCACCGTCGGCGAAGTCGGCCCAACCACCATGTCGCATTGCCCGAAGGCGGCGTCGAAGTCTTTGGCAATCAGGCGACGGATGCGCTGTGCCTTGATGTAATAGGCGTCGTAGTAGCCATGGGAAAGCACGTAGGTACCGATAAGAATGCGCCGCTTGACCTCGGCACCGAAACCCTCTGCGCGCGACCGCGAGTACATTTCCGCGAGATTCGTGTAGTTTTTCGTGCGGTGCCCGTAACGCACGCCATCGAAACGCGACAGGTTAGAGGAGGCCTCGGCCGGGGCGATGACGTAGTAAGCCGGCACGGCCAGGCGCGACGCCGGCAGGCTGA
The DNA here is from genome assembly GCA_016867955.1 of Betaproteobacteria bacterium. GTDB lineage: Bacteria > Pseudomonadota > Gammaproteobacteria > Burkholderiales > SG8-39 > CAIYPG01. The sequence goes on along the minus strand of VGIE01000492.1, from coordinate 384 downwards.
CGTCGATGAGCGTGGCCCCGAGCCTGCGAAGGACGTCGAGGGCGGCCTGCGCGGCGGCACCGACGGCGGGCGCGAGGCCTGCGCCGAAGTGCTCCTTCACCACGCCCACGCGCAGGCCGGCCAGCGGCCGCGCGGCATCGGCGAGGACGGCATCGACAAGGCGCGAGAAGTCCTCCGGAGTCCGCTCGAGGCAGGTGGAGTCGCGTGCATCGAACCCCGCCATCACGTTAAGCACCTGCGCGGCATCCGCCGCGCTCTTGGACAGCACGCCGCCCTGGTCGAGGCTGGAGGCGAAGGCAATCATGCCGTAGCGCGACACCAGACCGTAGGTCGGCTTCAATCCGGTGAGGCCGGTCAGCGCCGCGGGCTGGCGGATCGAACCGC
>VGIE01000491.1 GCA_016867955.1 Betaproteobacteria bacterium | reverse complement strand
GGTCATGCTGGTGGTGGGGCTGGTGGCATTCTCGCTGTTCCAGTATGTCGGCGACCCGGCGCTGATGCTGCTCGGGCAGGACGCGACGCAGGAACGCATCGCCGAAGTCCGCGCCGAGCTGGGCATCGACAAGCCGTTCTTCGTGCAGTTCTGGCATTTCCTCGGCAATGCCGCGCAGGGCGAGTTCGGCATCAGCCTGCGCCAGGGCACCCGCGTATCCACGCTCATCGTCGAGCGCGTGCCGGCGACGCTGGAACTGTCGCTGGTCGCGGCCGTGCTGGCGCTGGCCGCGGGCATTCCGCTCGGTGTGTATGCCGCGCTCAGGCGCGGCACCTTCGGCAGCCAGCTCGCCATGGCGGCATCCTTGCTCGGCCAGTCGCTGCCCACCTTCCTGATCGGCATCCTGCTGATCCTGGTGTTCGCCGTGCATCTGGGCTGGTTCCCCAGCTTCGGGCGCGGCGAGGTGGTGCAGATCGGCTGGTGGTCGAGCGGCCTCTTCACCCTCAAGGGCTGGCACCATCTTCTCCTTCCGTCGCTGACGCTGGCGATCTACCAACTCACCCTGATCATGCGGCTGGTGCGCTCCGAAATGCTGGAGGTCCTGCGCACCGACTACATCAAGTTTGCCCGCGCGCGCGGCCTCACCGATCGCGCGGTGCACTTCGGCCATGCGCTGAAGAACACCCTGATCCCCGTCGTCACCATCACCGGACTGCAGCTGGGCGGCCTGATCGCCTTCGCCATCATCACGGAGACGGTGTTCCAATGGCCGGGCCTGGGCCTCTTGTTCATCCAGGCGGTGAGCTTCGCCGACGTGCCGGTGATGGCGGCGTACCTGTGCCTGGTGGCGCTGATCTTCGTGGTGATCAACCTCATCGTCGACCTGCTGTACTTCGCCGTCGATCCGCGCCTGCGGATGGAACGTCCTGCCGGCCACTGATCCCATGGACACCTTGCGCCGATGGCTGGACAGCGACATGGGCCACAGCTTCCTCAGCTCGCCCACCGCCATCGGCGCGGCGCTGGTCGCACTCGTCTGCCTGGGTTGCGCCGCCTTTGCGCCCTGGGTTGCGCCGCACAACCCCTTTGACCTTGCCACGCTCGAACTCGGCAACGCGCGCCTGCCGCCGGCCTGGTACGCGTCGGGCCGCGGGGCCTTCCTGCTCGGCACCGACGACCAGGGCCGCGACATCCTGTCGGCGCTGATGTTCGGCGCGCGTATTTCACTGGCGGTGGGCGCGACCTCGGTGCTGCTGTCGGTGGTGATCGGCATCAGCCTGGGCCTCGCGGCCGGCTACCTGGGCGGCTGGATCGACGCACTGCTGATGCGCCTGTGCGATGTCATGCTGTCCTTCCCGCCCATCCTGGTCGCGCTGCTGATCGCAGGCGTCGGCCGGGCGCTGTTCGCCAATGCCCACGAGACGTTGGCCTTCGGCGTGCTGATCGTGTCGATCACGCTCACCGGCTGGGTGCAGTACGCCCGCACCGTGCGCGGCTCGACGCTGGCCGAGCGCAACAAGGAGTACGTGCAGGCGGCGCGCGTGACCGGCGTATCGCCGCTGCGCATCATGCGCCGGCACGTGCTGCCCAACGTGCTGGGGCCGGTGCTGGTTCTCGCCACCATCCACATCGCCACCGCCATCATCACCGAGGCCACCCTGAGCTTCCTCGGCGTGGGCATGCCGCCGACCACGCCCTCGCTGGGCACGCTGATCCGCATCGGCAACGACTATCTCTTCTCCGGCGAATGGTGGATCACCATCTTTCCCGGAGCCATGCTGGTGCTGATCGCGCTGTCGGTGAACCTGCTGGGCGACTGGCTGCGCGACGCGCTCAATCCGAGGCTCAATTGACGGCGCGCCTGCTCGAGGTGCGCAACCTGCGGGTGGAATTCACGTCCCGTCACGGCACGCTGCGCGCGCTCGACGACATTTCGTTCGACATCGCGCCGGGGGAAATCCTCGGCGTGGTGGGCGAGTCGGGCGCTGGCAAGTCGCTCACGGGCGCCGCCATCATCGGGCTGCTGGAGCCCCCGGGGCGCATCGCCGGCGGAGAAATCCTGCTGCAGGGCGAGCGCATCGATAACCTGCCCGACCAGGCGATGCGGCGGATCCGCGGGCGGCGCATCGGTGCCATCTTCCAGGACCCGCTGACCTCGCTCAATCCGCTGTACTCCATTGGCCGCCAGCTGGTGGAAACCATCACCACCCACCTGCCGGTCAGCGCCACCGAGGCGCGCGCGCGCGCCGTGCAACTGCTGAGCGACACCGGCATTCCCGGGGCCGATCAGCGCCTCGAGCAATACCCGCACCAGTTCTCCGGCGGCATGCGCCAGCGCGTGGTGATTGCGCTCGCGCTGGCGGCCGAGCCGCAGCTGATTGTCGCCGATGAGCCGACCACGGCGCTCGACGTGTCGATCCAGGCGCAGATCATCAGCCTGCTGAAGACCGTGTGCCGAGGGCG
>VGIE01000490.1 GCA_016867955.1 Betaproteobacteria bacterium | reverse complement strand
TAGGCGAGAAATGAAATACCCGTTGATGCGCAACAACATCCGGCGCGAGGACCTCGATGCGGTGATCGAGCATCTGAAGCGGGACGACCCCATCCTGACCCACGGCGCCAACGTGCGCGCCTTCGAGGCCGAGTGGTCGGATTGGCTTGGCGTGAAGTACAGCGTGTTCGTCAATTCCGGTGCATCGGCGAACCTGCTGAGCATGGCGATCCTGAAAATCCGCCATCCCGAAGGCGGTGAAGTGATCGTGCCGCCGCTCACCTGGGTGTCGGACATTGCCTCGGTGCTGCAATATGGTTTCACGCCGGTGTTTGTCGATATCGACCTTCGCACCCTGGGCATGGACCCGCAGCAGGTGCTGGCGAATATTACACCCAGGACGCGTGCCGTTTTCCTTACCCACGTGCAGGGCTTTGACGGACTCACCGACGAACTGCTGGCCGAACTGGCCAGGCGCAAGCTACCGCTGATCGAGGACGTAAGCGAGTCGCACGGCGCCACCCATGACGGCCAAAAACTCGGCAGCTTCGGCTGGATTTCAAATTTTTCGTTCTACTACGCCCACCACATGAGCACCATCGAGGGCGGCATGGTCTGCACCGGCGATGAAGCGGTGTACCAGCAGCTGCGCATGCTGCGCTCGCACGGCATGGTGCGCGAGGCGAACGACCCCGCGGTGCGCGCAAAATGGCAGGCAGACTACCCCGAACTCAACCCAGACTTCATTTTTGCATTTGCCGCATTCAACATGCGCAACACCGAAATCGGCGGCATCATGGGGCGCAAGCAATTAAGGCGCCTAGATGCCAATGTCAGGTGCCGCACCGCCAACCTGCTGCGCTTTTTGTCCAGGATCGACCCGGCCCGCTACCAGACCGATTTCAAGCTCGAGGGCTCGAGCAACTATGCCTTCAACCTGATCCTCAAACACGCCGACAATGCCCTCGTCGAGCGGTTGATGACAGCAATGCGCGAGGCTGGCGTTGAATTCCGCCGCGGCAGCGCGGGCGGCGGCAACCAGGTCCGCCAGCCCTACCTCAAAGGCATTGTTCCGGACGGCCACCACCGGAACTTCCCCGTGACCGAGCACGTGCACTTTTACGGCTTTTACATCGGTAACTTTCCCGACCTGCGCGACACAGAAGTGGATGAGATCTGCGCCATCCTGAATTCGGCATGAGGCCGCGGTGACCGCCGCCATCGTTCTTGCCGGCGGCCTTGGCACGCGCCTTCGTGGCGAAGTGCCCGACCTGCCCAAGCCGATGGCGCCGGTAGCGGGCCGCCCCTTCCTCGAATACCTGCTCGATTACTGGATAGCCCAGGGCATCAGCCGCTTCGTGCTGTCGGTGGGCTACCGGCATGAGGCGATTTCCGGGCACTTTGGCAATAGCTACAGCGGCGTGCCAATCGATTACGCCATTGAAAAGCTGCCGCTCGGCACCGGCGGCGGACTGGTGCTGGCGGCGCAAAAACTGGACAGTGCCGCGCCATTTGTGGTGCTCAACGGCGACAGCTATTTTGCCGTGGACCTCGAGGCGCTGGCCGCGTTTGCGCAGGCGAACCGGGCCGATTGGTGTTTTTCACTGTTCCGGGCCAACGAGGTGGGCCGCTACATGAGCATGGGCGTGGACGCCGATGGACGCATTACCTCGCTCACATCCGGGACCGGAGCGCCGCGCTGGCTTGCCAATGGCGGCGTATACTGGATGGGTGCGCGCGGCCCCGGCCAATTCACCGCAGGGTCAAAGCTGTCGATCGAGGATGATATTTTCCCGGCGGCCATGGCCGCCGGCCGGCGCCTGTATGGCCTGGAGTTTACGGGCACGTTCATCGACATCGGCGTGCCGGCCGACTACCGCCGCGCAGCATCGCTGCTGGCGGTTTAAGAGGCGTGAAACCAATTCGCATTGTCGCGAAGTCAACACCGAAGAGGTGCTGAACAAAGTATGAGCCACGACATTCTCGTCACCGGCGGCGCCGGCTACCTCGGATCGACTATGGTGCCGGCCCTGCTGGCCGCCGGCCACAAGGTGACGGTGCTCGATAACTTCCTGTTCAAGCAGGCGAGCCTCAACCACGTTTGCCACCACCCCAACTTCTCGGTGGTAAAGGGCGACATCCGCGTCCAGAGCGTGATGCTGCCGCTGATGAAAAAAGCCGATGTGATCATTCCGCTTGCGGCGCTTGTGGGAGCCCCCTTGTGCACGCTTGACCCTGTGGGCGCCACCACCGTCAACCACGACGCCATCAGCATGATGATCAAGCACCTTTCGAGGCAGCAGATTGTGCTGATGCCCACCACCAACAGCGCCTACGGCACCGGCGACGAGAACAACCTCTGCACTGAAGAATCGCCGCTGCGGCCGATTTCGCAATACGCCATCGAAAAAGTGGCCATCGAAAAAGAACTGATGCGCCACTCCAACGCCATCAGTTTCCGCCTGGCGACGGTTTTCGGAATGTCTC
>VGIE01000489.1 GCA_016867955.1 Betaproteobacteria bacterium | reverse complement strand
GGCTGGGCCGCGGGCGCGTTCTGCCGCGCCTGTTGCGCCATGGCCGGTGCCGCCACGAGCCACAGGCCCACCATCGCGAGCCTTGCCGCGGTTAGGATCGCCGCTGCCGGGTGCCCCGGGCTTGTGTTCGCTCGATTCATCCGCGCCGTGACTGCGGCCTGGCCGCGGCGGGAAGCGCGGGTTGGGACGCTGTCGCCCCCGCCGCCGCGACAAGCTGGTCGTAGACCTGCCGCACCGCCCGGGAGCGCTCGTCGATGTCGCTGGTGACGCGCTCGATGCGCAGCCTGGTCGGCCCGGCGAGCTTCCAGTTGCGGTTCTTCTGCAGCATGCGGATCACCGTAGCGCCATCGGGGGGCGGATGCGCGACGAACTGCAGCTGCAGCGTCTCGGCGGTGGCGTCCAGGCGCGCGATGCCAAGGGGCTTTCCCAGGATGCGCAGGCGGTGGCTTTCGATCAGCACGCGCGCCGGTTCCGGCAGCCGTCCGAAGCGATCGATGACCTCCTCCATCATGGCTTCGAGCTGGTTGGTGGTGTCGCAGTTGGCGAAGCGCTTGTAGAGCACCAGCCGCTCGTGCACATCATGGCAGTAATCGGCCGGCAGCAGCGCCGGGGCGTGCAGGTTGATCTCGGTGATGGCCTCGAAGGGCTGCGACAGGTCAGGCTCGCGCCCGGCCTTGAGCGAGCGCACCGCATGGTTGAGCATATCGGCGTAGAGGTTGAAGCCCACGGCCTGCATCTCGCCGGATTGCGACTCGCCCAGCACCTCGCCCGCGCCGCGAATCTCGAGGTCGTGCATGGCGAGGTAGAAGCCCGACCCCAGCTCCTCCATCATCTTGATGGCCTCGAGGCGCTTCCTGGCCGCGGTCGACAGCGCCTCCTCGTCGGGGGTCAGCAGGTAGGCATAGGCCTGGTGGTGCGAGCGGCCGACGCGGCCGCGCAGCTGGTGCAGCTGGGCCAGTCCGAACTTGTCGGCGCGATGCATGATGATGGTATTGGCGGTCGGGATGTCGATGCCGGTCTCGATGATGGTCGAGCAGAGCAGGATGTTTGAGCGCTGCTGCACGAAGTCGTGCATGACGCGCTCGAGCTGGCTGTCGGGCATCTGTCCATGGGCGACCGCGATGCGCGCCTCCGGCAGCAGGGTCTGCAGGCGCTCCCGCATGTTCTGGATGGTCTCGACGTCGTTGTGCAGGAAGTAGGTCTGGCCGCCGCGCTTCAGTTCGCGCAACACCGCCTCGCGCACCACGCCGGGCGAGTAGGGCATGACGAAGGTCTTGATGGCGAGGCGCCGCTGCGGCGCGGTGGTGATCACCGAGAGGTCGCGCAGGCCTTCCAGCGACATGGCCAGCGTGCGCGGGATCGGCGTGGCGGTCAGCGTCAGCACGTCGACCTCGGCGCGCAGCGCCTTCAGCGCCTCCTTCTGGCGCACGCCGAAGCGGTGTTCCTCGTCGACGATGACCAGGCCGAGGCGCTTGAATTTCACGTCCTTCTGCAGCAGCTTGTGCGTGCCGATGACGATGTCGATTTCGCCTGACCCGAGCTGTTCCACGACCCCGGCGGTTTCCTTGCCGGTGCGAAACCGCGACAGCTCGGCCAGCTTCATGGGCGCCCAGTCGGCAATGAGCGCGAAACGGTCGGAAAAAGTCTGAAAGTGCTGTTCGGCGAGCAGCGTGGTGGGCGTGAGCACCGCCACCTGCATGCCGTCGGCCACGGCGACGAAGGCCGCGCGCAGCGCGACCTCGGTCTTGCCGAAGCCTACGTCGCCGCATACCAGCCGGTCCATCGGGCGGCCGTTGGTCATGTCGCCGATCACCGCGGCGATGGCTGCGCCCTGGTCGGGCGTCTCCTCGAAGCCGAAGCCCTCGGCAAAGGCCTCATAATCGTGTTGGTTGAAGTTGAACACGCGGCCCTCGCGCGCGGCGCGCTGGGCGTAGAGGCCGAGCAGTTCGGCGGCGGTATCGCGCACCTGCTTGGCAGCCTTGCGCTTGGCCTTCTCCCAGGCATCGCCGCCCAGCCGGTGCACGGGCGCGGTCTCCGGCGGCCCGCCGGTGTAGCGGGCGATCTGCGACAGCTGGGCCACCGGCACGTAGAGCTTGTCCTCGCCGGCATAGGTGATGTGGAGGAATTCCCCTTCACCCTCGCCGAGGTCGAGGTTCACCAGGCCCTGGTAGCGGCCGACACCGTGCAGCCGGTGCACCACGGGGTCGCCGACACGCAGCTCCGACAAGTCCTTGAGCATTCCCTCGATGGAGGTCTGGCGCGCCCGGTCGCGCGCGGCGCGCGTGCGCGCGGTGCCGGCGTAGAGCTCGCTCTCGGTGATGACGACGAAGCCTTCATCGGGCGCGATGAAGCCGTTCAGCAGCGGGCCAGCGCCCAGCATGACGGCCTCGGCGCCGGCCATGAACTGGGCGAAGCCCTCGCACTGCGGCGGCCGCAGGCCGTACTCGGCGAGGTACTGCGCCAGCGTCTCGCGGCGGCCGGCACTCT
>VGIE01000488.1 GCA_016867955.1 Betaproteobacteria bacterium | reverse complement strand
AGGCAACGGATCTTCTCGGTCTGCAACAGGAACTCGATGCTTTTGAGCATGCCCAGATCGTCATCGACGACGATCACGTACGGCACCGGCGGTGCGCTGGTCGGGAAGTTCATGCGGTACCGCGCGCGCCGGCCTGGGAGGGTATCTCCAGCTCGAAGCAGGCGCCACCTTCGACGTTGTTCTTCCAGCGCAAGACGCCGTCATGGCGCTCGGCGATGGACTGACACAGACTCAACCCGATGCCCAGGCCGTCTTTCTTGGTGGTGAAGAACGGCTTGAAGAGGGATCTCTGTGCGCTCTCGCTCAGGCCCGGACCGGAATCGACCACTGCCAGCGTGACGCGGCCGGAATCACGCTCCTTGGAGGCCCGGACCTGCAACAGACGGTTGACGCGCGGCACATCCTGCATTGCTTCCAGTCCGTTGCGTGTGAGGTTCAGGATGGCTTGTTGCAGCAGGGTCTTCGGGCATTGTACCTGCAGGCCGCGGCCCGCCTCGACCGACAGCCTGCAACCCAGGCTGTGGGCCTGCATGTCGAGCAACGGCCGCATCTCGCGCAGCAGCTCGCGGACGTCGATGGTCTCGGGTTCGGACGCATCCCGGTGCAGGAAGCTGCGGATGCTCTTGATCACTTCCGCGCCCCGTTGGGCTTCGTTGCGTATCTGGGAAATACCGTCGATGAAGCTGGGTGCCAGGCCCTGCTGGCGCGCCATTTTCTCGAGGCCGTAGGCGTAATTGCTGATCGCGCCCAGGGGGTGATTGAGTTCGTGCGCGATGGCGGTGGACATTTCGCCCAGTATTGCGGTGCGCGCATCCGCGTTGACCTGCTTTTCGAGCTGGGCGTAGCGCTCCCTGGCCAGTTTCCTCAGGCGCGCCGCCTGCGTCCACAGGATGATCAACGACACGCAGGCGGCCCCCAGAAGCGCCATCAGCCAGCGCAGGACCGCCATGGCCCGGGTTTGCGCCCCCGGTGTCACCGTGGCACCCAAGGTGAGGCGCAGGCCCTGGTGTTCGAAGCTCAGGGTGTGCTGGCTGTCCCGCGCCGTGCTGGCGGGTGCGTCGGTCGGCCAGACGGCCAGTTCGATGCCGGCCAGCAATCCATGGCCGGTTTTCTCCCGGGCCTGTCTAAGGAGGTTGGGCACCGACAGCGTGGCGATGATGCTTTGACGCTCGCCGCGCTTGGCCGGTACGAACAGGTCTACCAGGCGTCCGGCCGATTCCTGAGAGTTTCCGCCATACGGGGAGGAGTAACCCACGGTTTCCGTGTTCAGTGCAGTTTCGTGCAGCGTGGCCCGGCCCGGATCGAGCATTCTGCCTGTGGACGAGGGGCGGGTGGATCGCAGCAGACGCCCCTCGATGTCGTGCAATCCGAGCTCCACGACGAACGCAAACTCGCCGTGCAGTTCGCGCAGCAGAGGACTCAACTGTTCCCGGCCGAGCAGGTCCGGTACGTTGGCGATCAGGAGGCGCGATTGCACCTCGTTGAGCAACGCGTGAATCTCGCTCGACAGGGCCGGCAAGGCCACCTCGATGGCCTGCCTTTCACTGCGCTGCTGGTGCCAGGCGCTGCCCTCGAAGGCCAGCCAGCCACCGGCGATCGTCAGCATGGCCGAAGCCGCAACGCGGCCCCATTTGCTCCAACTGGTACGCGTCATGGCATAGCCCCCAGTGAACCGACAAGGCCTGTGAAGGTACGCGTCCACTGCTCGATCAGCTCCATGTTGTTGCCTTCGGTGGAGCGCACGTGAGCCTCGTCGGCCCTCATGAGCCGGCCCGTGAAACCAGCCCTGACACAACCTCGCTCCTCCAGGCGCGCCAGCGCCTGGTATGCGCTGTAGCGCTGTTCGACGACCTGGAAGTATCTGCCCATGTCACTGCGCAGTGTCTTGACACCCTGTTGGACCGCTTCGGCCTGGCGACAGGCCTGGCTCTTGAATGCGCCCAGCCCGAGCCCCGACAGGCCGGTGCACTGCTTGGCCACCTGCTGCGTCGCCGACTCGGACCAACTGTGCGCCGCTCGCTGAAACGCCTGCGCGCGGGCCTGCACGGCGGCGGCACCCTGTTCCAGGACCCGCAGGCTGCTCGCCAGCGCGGGGGACAGAGGCTCTGGCGTGGCCGGGGCAGGCTTTTGTGCGCAACTTCTCTCGAGGCGCTTGAGCCCTCTTTGCAGTTCCTGCGCTACGAGCGACTCACTGGCGATCCATTCCTGCGCCAATTCGGATGCCGACCCTTGCAGGCGCAGCAACCCGTCAGCGGAAGGCGCGCGCTGTGCGGAGTCATTGCTGCGCTCCTGGGCGCTGGATTTTTGATCAGGCTGACCGGATGCCAGAAGGGGCGCAAGCGCGAAGCTCAACACCAATAAAGCGTCGCGAAGCAATCTCAAGGGAATCTCTGAATTTCCTGCCTGACTGGTCATTGTAGCCGAGGCGCTTCGCGTTAGCCACTCGGATGGCCTGGGGAGAAGCACGATGAAGCAGATGTCGCTGTCGACGACGGGGTACTTCGACAA
>VGIE01000487.1 GCA_016867955.1 Betaproteobacteria bacterium | reverse complement strand
GATGCCAATGTGCTGTTTGCCTCCATTCAGACCCTGGGCAAGCAGGCCCATCTGGATCGCTTCCCACCCTCTTACTTCGACTACATCGTCATCGACGAGTTTCACCACGCCTCTGCCGCAACCTACCGCCGGTTGCTGCAGCACTTCACGCCGACATATCTGTTGGGCCTGACGGCTACGCCAGAGCGCAGCGACGGCGCCGATCTGCTCGACCTCTGCGACGGCAATCTCGTGTTCCGGTGTGATCTGGCGGCGGCGGTCCAGGAGGGGCTGCTGTGCCCGTTCGACTACTTCGGAGTGCCCGATGAAGTGGACTACAAGAACATCCCGTGGCACAGCCGGAAGTTCGATGAGGCTAAGCTGACAGCGGCCGTCGAGACAGTCTCACGTGCACAAAACGCCCTTGAGCAACTCAATGCTCGCGGGGGCCAGCGGACGTTGGCCTTCTGCGTCTCGACGGGTCATGCCGACTTTATGGCAGCGTTCTTCCGACAGCGCGGAAAGCGCGCCGTCGCCGTGCACTCAGGCCCCAGCAGCGCACCGCGCACATTGTCTCTGGAGCAGCTGCAGGCAGGTGACCTCGATGTTGTCTGCGCGGTCGACATGTTCAATGAAGGCGTTGACCTGCCCGACCTCGACACCGTCATGATGCTGCGTCCGACCGAGTCTCGCATCCTCTGGCTGCAACAGTTTGGCCGGGGCCTGCGCAAGGCCGCTGCAGACAAGCGGCTCAAAGTCATCGACTACATCGGTAACCACCGGACGTTTCTTCTGAAGCCGCAGACTCTGTTTGGCCTGCCAGCCGGCGACCAGAACATCCTGAACCTCATCGAGCAGTATCAGGCGGGCACGCTGACATTGCCTCCCGGATGTTCCGTGGTGTACGACCTCGCGGCGATCGACATCCTAAAGAAGCTCGTGCGCGCAGAGACGTCGCCTTCGGAAGCGCTGAAAGCCTATGTGCAGGATTTCGTTGACCTGCATGGTATGCGCCCGACAGCACTCGAAGCCTACCGCGACGGGTATGCGCCACGTTCCGTTCGCAAGAACTTCGGTTCGTGGCCCACATTCCTGAAGGCCCTCGATGTTCTGTCGTCCGAACAGCTGCAGGCGCTGGCGGTCTCTACAGAGTTCCTCACGGAGCTGGAAGTCACGCCGATGACGCGCAGCTTCAAGATGGTGACACTGCTGGCGATGGTCAATGCCGATGCATTTCCCGGTGCGATATCGATCGACGCACTGGTCGCTGGCGTGCGGGCGCTGGCGACGCGGCACTCGAACATCGCCGTCGATTTCGGTGGTGCGCTGGCGACAGACCGGGCATTGCGTTCACATCTTGAGAAGAACCCCATCGCCGCATGGATTGGGCACACAGAGGCCGCGTTTACGTACGATCACGGCGTCTTTGCGTCACATATCGCAGAAGAGCCAGCCATCCGGACCGCGCTGCAGGAGCTCACGCGCGAAATTGCCGAGTGGCGGCTGGCCGAGTACTTCGATCGGCCCGCGGTTGACGAAGGAAGTTACCTGATCAAAGTGAATCAATCGAGCGGCAGGCCTATCCTGATGCCTCTCGACCGCGCCGCGAACCCGGGACTCCCCGAGGGCTGGACGACGTTTCGCGCCGGAGACAAGACCTATCGCGGCAACTTCGTGTCGGTCGCCCTGAACGTGGCGGAACGCGAGGGCTCGAGCAAGAACGACCTGCCGGCGTTGTTGCGCGGCTGGTTCGGGCCTGACGCGGGCGCGCCCGGCACTCGCCATCACGTGAAGCTCTCGCGGGCAGACAATGGCTGGGTGATGGCGCCGACGGGCGTCGGCATCGTGTCACCCATAGTATGGAAGGCATACTCGCGGGAGCAGATTCCCGCGCTCTTTGATCTTCCGTTTCACGCGTCGATCTGGCAGCAGGGCTTCGTGCGGCGCGACACGCTGACGTTCCTGCTCGTCACACTCGACAAGAGCACCTCTGCTCAAGAGCACAAGTACCTCGACCACTTCGAGTCGCCGAGTGATTTCCAGTGGCAGAGCCAGAACAGGACCGCCCAATCGAGCAAGGACGGTCAGTCTATTCGAGACCACAGGAAGCTCGGCATCGATGTGTTGCTGTTTGTGAGGCCGCGGTCGAAAACGCGCGAGGGGAAGGCCTACCCGTTCACCTATTGCGGCCCCGTGGACTTCGCCTCATGGGACGGTGACCACCCGATTACCGTGAAGTGGCGGCTGCGCGAGGCCGTGCCTGAGCGGTTGTGGCAGGAACTGCGCGTGCCCTAGGGCATCCCACCCTCGAGCGGCAGGGCAGCTGGCCCAGTGGTCATTGGGCGGAGATCCGCGAGCGGAAGGTAACAACGTTCCGTGCCATCGAATTCATCGTCTATGTCGATGGATCGCTACCGGAGTCTCGGATGTTCCACGGTGGACGCGAAGTTCAGTACTCGAACGAGATCGCAGTTCGGGTCAAGCAGTTTGTGGACGGTTGGTGGACGGAAACGTCAGTCGCCGAACCGC
>VGIE01000486.1 GCA_016867955.1 Betaproteobacteria bacterium | reverse complement strand
GCGACCGCGGCAAGCTCCGCGGTTCTGCCCTTGGGAAACGGGTACAGCGCCGCGCAACCGACGATCATCCCGTCGTGCTCGACCACAAAGAAACGGGAGACTTCACGCTCCAGGAGCTCGCGGCCCCTGTACACGAGTGTGCCGTCGGCTTCCAGGGGTTCGATCAGCTTCAGGATGCCACCAACGTCATCGATGGTTGCGGGACGCAGCTTCTCCAGGCCCTTGGCAGTCACCACGCTTCCCGAACCGTCATGCGTGAATAGCTCGATCAGCAGTGCCCCGTCGACCCGGTGGGAAACAAGGTGTGCGCGAGGCACGCCCGCTCTTACGGCTTCGATTGCATGCGTGAGATAGAGCCGGGTGTCATCGGTCAGTCCGCTCTTCTGCCCGATCAGGGCTTCGGCGTCGTCTGCTGACAGCTCCGTGATCAGCGTCCCGTCGGCTGCGCGTACCGGTTCGTCGGTCAGGAAGAGTATCTTGGCGGCGCCCAGTGACCGGGCTGCGGCCACGGCGACGTCCTCCATGGACAGGTTGAACACCTCGCCGGTCGGCGAATAGCCGACATTGGAGATGATCACGATGTTGTTGCCGTCGAGGCAGGCATTGATGGCGGACACGTCCACCTTCCGAACCAGGCCGGTGTACTGGAAGTCCACGCCTTCCCGTATGCCATGAGGCTGCGCCGTGATGAAGTTGCCGGATACGGTGTTGATCGCGGCCCCCGCCATGGGCGAATTGGGCAGGCCCTGCGACAGCAGGGCGTCGATCTCGACGCGCAGCAGCCCGACGGCTTCCTTGACGCACTCGAGCGCCACCGCATTGGTGATGCGCAGGCCGTCCTTGTAGACCGCCTTGGCGCGCCGCTGGCGCAACTGCATCTCGATCTGGGGCCGCGACCCGTGCACCAGCACGATGCGTATTCCGGCCGCCTGCAGCAGGTTGATGTCGTGGGCGAGAACGGAAAACTTGCCGTCCGCGACGACTTCACCACCGAAGGCGATGACGAAGGTCTTTCCCCGGAACGCATGGAAATAGGGCGCGACGGAACGGAACCACTTCACGAAAGCGAGGTCGTTGTCTTTTTGGGCGCTCATGTCGAGAGTTGGTTGAATGTTGGCCCGCCTGATTCTATAGAGTCGCGAAGAAGAATCACAGTGTCGCCCGCTGCAATGCACGCTTCGATTCAGCCCATGTCTCCCCAGAGCGTCTGCAGGGCCGCCACTGCCGCAAGCGGTGCTGTCTCGGTGCGAAGTACTCGCGGGCCAAGTCGCACCAGAACGAAACCTGCCTTGAGCGCCGCGGCATGTTCATGCGGGGCCAGGCCGCCTTCCGGTCCTACCAGCAACGTGACCTCCTCCGAACGGCGCATTGCGCTCAAGCCGATGTCTGCTTCCGGCGACAGCAGAAGGCGAGCCTCCTCGTGAGCCAAGGCGGGACGCGCCACCAGCCATTCCTGAAGGTGCTCGATTCTGCCCAGCGTGGGCGGAAGGTTGCGCCCGCATTGCTCGCAGGCGGCAGCGATCACATTGCGCCAATGGGTCATGCGCTTTTCGACACGTTCGCCAGACAACCTGACCACGGACCGTTCGCTCTCCAGCGGCTGGATCGCCCGCACGCCGAGCTCGGTTGCCTTCTGCAACGTGACATCCATTCTGTCGCTGGCTGACAGCGATTGAGCGAGCGTGATGACGAGGCGGGACTCCCTGTCGACAAGTAAGCGAGCGCTAACGCGAGCCACTGAGCCCTGTCGAGACAGGCGCAGCAGGATGGCCGGGTATTCCGCGCCATCGCCGTTGAACAAGGTAATGGGATCGCCCTCGACCAGGCGCAGAACCGCAATGTGGTTGGAAGCCCGCTCAGACAGGCGCACCTCGGCACCCGCAGACAGGTTCTCTGTCAGGTACAGACGCGGTGCAGCGCGACGAAAAGTGCTTTCCATACGTTGAATATTAAGCGTTTTTTCCTCGCTGTATCGGCCGTCGTGAAGGGATTAGCTGTTAAAATACTCGGCTCTCCAGAATAATGCCGTCCGGGCTGCAAGGTCTCCAGTGAACAGCGCGAAACGCAGCATCCGCAACATCGCCATCATTGCCCACGTCGATCACGGTAAGACGACGCTCGTCGACAAGTTGCTGCAGCAATCGGGCACCTTCGCGGCGCACCAGGCGGTGAGCGAGCGGGTCATGGATTCCAATGACCTCGAGCGGGAGCGCGGGATCACAATTCTCGCCAAGAACTGTGCCGTCAATTTCGAAGGCACGCACATCAACATCGTCGATACCCCCGGGCATGCCGATTTCGGCGGCGAGGTCGAACGGGTGCTCTCCATGGTCGACAGCGTGCTGCTGCTGGTCGACGCGGTAGAGGGGCCCATGCCGCAGACGCGCTTTGTGACACGCAAGGCCCTGGCGCTGGGATTGAAGCCGATTGTCGTGGTCAACAAGGTCGACCGGCCCAGCGCACGGCCGGACTGGGTGGTGAATCACACGTTCGACCTCTTCGACAAGCT
>VGIE01000485.1 GCA_016867955.1 Betaproteobacteria bacterium | reverse complement strand
TCGATTGGGAAAAAGCCCATGGTCGCGCCATATTCCGGCGCCATGTTGGCGAGCGTGGCGCGGTCGGTGACCGACAGCGAGGAGCAGCCTTCGCCGTAGTACTCCACGAACTTGCCCACCACCTTGGCCTTGCGCAGCATCTCGGTGACCGTCAGCACCAGGTCGGTGGCAGTGCAGGCCGGGTGGAGCTTGCCTTTCAGGTTCACGCCCACCACGTCGGGCGTGAGGAAGTACACCGGCTGGCCCAGCATGCCGGCCTCGGCTTCAATGCCGCCCACGCCCCAGCCGACCACGCCGATGCCGTTGATCATGGTGGTGTGGCTGTCGGTGCCGACCAGCGTGTCGGGGTAGAAGACATTGTCGGCGTTCCTGTGCACGCCGCGTGCCAGGTACTCAAGGTTGACCTGGTGGATGATGCCGATGCCGGGAGGCACCACCTTGAAGGTGTCGAAGGCCTGCATGCCCCACTTCATGAACTGGTAGCGCTCGCCGTTGCGGTCGAACTCGAGCTTCATGTTCTCGGCGAGCGACGTCCTCTTGCCGTAGGAGTCGATCTGCACCGAGTGGTCGACCACCAGGTCTACCGGCACCAGCGGCTCGACCCGCATGGGATCCTTGCCCATCTTCCGGGCTACGCTGCGCATGGCGGCCAGGTCGGCCAGCAGCGGCACGCCGGTGAAGTCCTGCAGCACGATGCGCGCCAGCACGAAGGGAATCTCGTCGGTGCGCGCGTCGTTGGGCTTCCAGTTCGCCACCTGGCGCACATGCTCCTCGGTGACCTTCTTGCCGTCGCAGTTGCGCAGCACCGACTCGAGCACGATGCGGATCGACACCGGCAGGCGCACAAGGTCGACGCCGAGGGCGCGGCCCAGCTGCGGCAGCGAGTAGTACTTCCCGGTCTTGCCCCCGAACTTGAATTCCTGCAGGGTGTTGTGAAGGTTGTGCGGCATCGAGAACTCCTAGGGACGATTCGAGAGACGTTGGTGGTGGTCGTTGGTGTTGCGGCGAAACGTAATCGTACTGCAGTTTGGCCGGGCTACGACGGGCCTGCGGCCGCTACTCGGTGAGGCAAGCACCGCGCCGGCTCAGGGGGTGGCTGTTACGGGCACTCTCTAGAAGAAGGCCTGCGCCGCGGCATCCGGGATGGCCACGCCGGTGACGCGCGCCTTCTGCAGCACTTCCCAGAAATAGCGGTAGGTGGCGCGGTCGTGCATCTCGCCGCTGTCCTGGATCGGGCCCCAGTCGGCCTGTTGCGCGGCCAGCAGAATGCGGGCAGCGTCGTCCACGTCGGACTGCGCCGGTTTCATGGCGTCGACGATGGGACGGATCTGCACCGGGTGGATGGACCACTTGCGCAAGAAACCGAACTCGCGGCGCGCGCGCTGGGCGTCCTCGTGCGCGGTCTGCGGGTTCTTCAGGTCGAGCGTGACGCCGTGCGCGGGGACAATGCCCGCGGCAAAGGCGGCTGCGACGATTTCGGTCTGCGCCCTGACGGTGAGATGGTGCTCGAACTGCCCGGGAGAGCGCATGGCCGAGGCCGGGATGGCGCCGTGATGCGCGGATACCAGATCCATGAGCCCGAAATCGAGCACCTGCATGCAGGGCAGGGCGGCGATCTCGAAGGCCTCGTGCAGGGCGCCATGGGTCTCGATGAGCACGTTGATGGGGATGTCGCGCTTGACGCCTTGGCGGGCGGCGACGCTGCCGATGTAATCGATCATCTCGGCGACCTGGCGCGCCGCGGTCGGCTTGGGGATGGTGATGTGCGAGAGCCGCGCGCCGGCCCCGGAGACGATGACATCGACATCGGCCTTCCAGTGCGGGTGCGAGTGGTCGTGCACGCGCGCGCCGGCGCGGCCATGCACATTGGCGGAGGACATGAGGGTTCTCACCACGGCTTCGGCGTGCTCCTTCTCGCGGCCGGGGGCGGCGCCGTCCTCGCAGTCGCAGGTCAGGTCGAAGATCGGGCCGAGTTCGGTCTGCAGCGCCAGCGCCTTGAGCCAGAGCTTTTCATTGCCGGCGTAGTGATCGCAGGCGGGGAGAACGGGAAACGGCTTCTCGCCGCGGAACAGGATGTCGCGCGGATGCGCGCCGCTTCTTTCGCCACTGGGCATGGTGCGTTTCCTGGGGTACCTGGAGCCTGGGGATGGTGCCAGCGCACGCACGAACTGCGAGGAGCACGTGCCGCGTCGCGCGGGCCGCGGTCTTCACCCGGGCCCGCATCGCCTGCGGATCACAGCAGGTGCTTGACTCCGTCCTGCTCTTCCTGCAGTTCCTTGAGCGTGGCGTCCATCTTCGCGCGGCTGAAGGCGTCGATCTCGAGGCCCTTGACGCGCTCGAACCTGCCGGCGGCCGTCGTGACCGGAACGCCGTACATGATGCCCTCGGGGATGCCGTAGGAGCCATCGGAGGGCACACCCATGGTCACCCACCTGCCGCTGGAGCCGAGCATCCAGTCGCGAATGTGGTCGACGGCGGCATTGGCGGCCGAGGCGGCCGAGGACAGCCCGCGCGCCTCGATGACGGCG
>VGIE01000484.1 GCA_016867955.1 Betaproteobacteria bacterium | reverse complement strand
CGTCTCCACGGCCTCCAAGACCACCTACACCATCCTGCTGATGAACACCGGGTTGAAGTGCAGGAACCCAACTGCATGGTCGAATCTGCCCAACCCCCAAGTCCAACCCGTACAACCACAAGGCCAAGACCGTCGTCGACTACACAGCCGTTCTGCTGCCCGGCGGTAAGAAGCAGGTAAAGATGACCTACTCGGACGGGGCCACGGACACGTCTTCGGATCGTCGAGCGGGACATCTTCAATCACGATGTCCACGCCGTGCCCCTGTTTGATGAGCGCCTGCGCTTCGTGAATGATGGTGAGCGTGGTGAGCCCGAGGAAGTCCATCTTCAGCAGGTTCAGTTTTTCGAGGCCCATCATGTCGAACTGGGTGACAATTTCATCCCGGTTCGTCTTGTACAGCGGCACCAGTTCTTTGAGCGGCGTCGACGAGATCACCACGCCCGCCGCGTGCACGCCCGCATTGCGCGCCATGCCTTCCAGGCTCGTGGCGATGTTGAGAAGCTTGTCGATGTTCGGGTCTTTTTTGCGCAGCGAGTTGAACTCGGGCTCAACTTCGAACGCTTCCTTCAACTTGATGTTGAGCGGCATGCCCGGCACCAGCTTGGTGAGCTTTTCAACCTCGCCGAACTGCATGTCGAGCACACGGCCCACGTCTTTGATCGCCGCGCGCGCGCCGAGCGTGCCGAACGTGATGATCTGCGCCACATACTCGCGCCCGTACTTCTCGGTGACGTATTGAATCACTTCGCCGCGCCGGTGCGTGCAGAAATCGATATCGATGTCAGGCATCGAAATACGTTCGGGGTTCAGGAAGCGCTCAAAGAGCAGATCGTACTCAAGCGGGTCCACGTCGGTGATGCCGAGCGCATAAGCAACGAGGCTGCCGGCGGCTGAACCGCGGCCCGGACCGACGGGAATGCCCTTCGATTTCGCATGCCGGATGAAGTCCCACACGATGAGGAAGTAGCCGGAGAACTTCATTTGCTGAATCATCCGGATCTCGTCGTCGAGGCGCTGCGAGTACTTCTCCAGCGGATGCTTCAATCGCCCGGCGCGCGCCTGGGCTTCGAGCCGCACCCGGCGCTTTTCGAAGCCCTGCATGCTGACATAGGCGAAGTAGCTGTCGAGCGTGTGCTTCCCGGGCACCTCGAATTTGGGGAACGGCTCCTTCACTTTTTCGAGCTTCACCTGGCAGCGCTGTGCGATCTGCCAGGTACGGTCGAGGGCGTATTCCACGTCGCCGAACAGCT
Source organism: Betaproteobacteria bacterium (assembly GCA_016867955.1). GTDB lineage: Bacteria > Pseudomonadota > Gammaproteobacteria > Burkholderiales > SG8-39 > CAIYPG01. Next base: position 1,277 of record VGIE01000484.1, on the reverse strand, counting down.
TCATCATCTCCTCGCGCGACTTCATGTAGAAGGCGGGCGAGCTGAACTTCATGCGGGCTTCGTCGCTGAGCGTCTTGCCGGTGTTGATGCAGACCAGCACTTCCTGTGCGAGGGCGTCGTCCTGGTGGAGATAGTGCGAGTCGTTGGTGGCGACGAGCGGGATGCCGCTTTCGCGCGAGAGCTGGTGGACGAGCGGGAGGACGATGCGGTCCTGGTCGAGGCCGTGGTCCTGAATTTCAAGGAAGAAGTTTTCCGGGCCGAAGATGTCGCGGTACTCGTGTGCGAGGCGGCGGCCTTCGTCGTAGCGGTCGGAGAGCAGCGCCTCGTTCACGTCGCCGCGGAGGCACGCGCTGAGCGCGACGATGCCCTTCGAATGCTTGGCGAGCAGGTCTTTATCGATGCGCGGCTTGTAGTAGAAGCCGTCGAGAAAGCCTGTGGAGACAAGGTTGGTGAGGTTCTTATAGCCTTCCTGGTTCTCGCACAACAGTACAAGGTGGTTGTAGCGGTTCGATTCGTTCTTGGTCTTGTGATCCTGCTGGGTGACGTAGACCTCGCAGCCGATCACCGGATGCACGCCCGCCGCCTTGGCGGCGTTGTAGAACTCGACCGCCCCGAACAGATTGCCGTGGTCCGTCATGGCGACGGCGGGCATCTTCTGCTCAGCGACGAGCTTCATGAGCTGGCTGATTTCGCAGGCTCCGTCAAGCAGCGAATAGTCGGTGTGGCAGTGGAGGTGAACGAAGGGCGGCTGAGACATAGTCTTCCTGATTAGAACAGCCGGGGGAGGGCAGCTCTTATTGTAGCCGGGGTGCGCAGCAGCGGCGGTCATAGTTTCTCTTGATCGACCAGGTCAAGCAGCGAGAACCTCTTGCCTTGGCAGGCCTGCGCCTTTCCTGTGCCACGCCGACCATCCGCGGTCACGAGGATGTTGTCCGGCTTCAGGTCGCAATGCACGACAAGCGAGCGATGCGCGTGTTTTACCGCCGAACAGACATCGAGAAAGATCCGCAGCTTGCGTCCTTCCGGCAGGCCTTGCGGGTACCGAGGTCGGTTGTGCCCGCGTCGAGAAACCGCGCGACATTGGAGCGCTCCAGACTAGCGAGAATCTGGGGCTCCTGCTGCTTCTGGGAGACGCTGCTGAGCGTCGCGGCCGGTGGCGACGGCGACTGCAGCAGCACGACATTGATGGCGACGGTCTAGTCAAAGCCGCCTTCGATGCGGTCGCCGGCATACACCACGCTCATACCGCCGCGGCCGACCTCGAGCACGGCGCGGAA
>VGIE01000483.1 GCA_016867955.1 Betaproteobacteria bacterium | reverse complement strand
CCCCAGGGGTGTTGCCGCTCGTTGAAAACTGACCAGGAAAGCGCAGTTCTGCTCGCTGAAAATTGACCAGGGTGTTCTGAGCGTCCCGACCGGGGTGAGGCCTGTTGGGATGCCGAGGTGCACACCATGGCGATGTATGCGAAGGTCCGCAGGATGCGCCTGCGGGATGGGCTGTCAATCACGGAGATCGCGCGCCGGACGAGTCTGTCGAGAAACACCATCAAGGCGTGGCTCCGAGGGCCGGTTCGGAGCGAGATGCAGTACCGGCGCCGCCCTGGGCCACGGAAGATCGGGCCCTACGAAGCGGCGCTGCGCGAGGCGTTGGAGGCCGATGCGCGCCGGCCGCGCCGCGAGCGCCGGACGGCCGGCAAGCTCTATGCGCAGCTCCGCGAGCAGGGCTTCGGTGGCAGCTACGCGCGGGTCACGGAATGCATCCGGGCGTGGCGGGCCGATCAGGGGGCGGTGGCCGCGCGGGCGGCGTACGTGCCGCTGACGTTCGCCTGGGGCGAAGCCTTCCAGTTTGACTGGAGCGAAGAGGGCCTGGTCATCGGCGGGGTCCGGTGGAAGGTGCAACTGGCGCATATGAAGCTGTGTGCGTCGCGGGCCTTCTGGCTGGTGGGCTATCCGAGCCAGGGGCACGAGATGCTCTTTGACGCGCACACCCGCTGCCTGATCGGCCTGGGCGGGGTGGCCGGGCGCGGCATCTACGACAACATGAAGACGGCGGTCGATCGCACGCCGCGCAAGGATCGGGGGCGTGTCGTCAACGCGCGCTTCGCCGCGATGACCGCGCACTATCTCTTCGAGCCGGACTTCTGCAATGTCGCGGCGGGCTGGGAGAAGGGCCGCGTGGAGAAAGGCGTGCAGGACGCGCGCCGCCGGATCTGGCAGGAGGCCCAGGCGCAGGACTTCGAGAGCTTCGCGGATCTCAATACCTGGCTGGCGACGCAGTGCGTGGCAGCGTGGGAGGCGCCGCACCCCGATCTCGCCGGCCTGACCATCCGCGAGGCGTGGACGCAGGAGCGGCCGCACCTGATGCCGATGCCCACCCCGTTTGACGGGTACGTGGAGCTGCCCGCACGCGTCTCGAGCACCAGCCTCGTCTCGGTCGCGCGCAACCGCTACTCCGTCCCGTGCGCGTGGGCTGGGGCTCGCGTGAGCGTGCGGCTGTATCCCGATCGAATCGTGATCGTGGCCGATCAGGCCGTGGTGGCCGCCCACGCGCGCGCCGTCGGTCGCGACCATGTCGTGTACGACTGGCAGCACTATCTGCCGCTCGTCGAGCGTAAGCCCGGCGCCCTGCGCAACGGGGCGCCGTTTGCCGAGTTGCCAGAGCCGCTGCAGCGGCTGCGGCGCGCGCTGCTCCGACAGGCGGGCGGCGACAAGGTCATGGCCCGGGTGCTGATGGCCGTCCCGACGCACGGGCTAGACGCCGTGCTCGTCGCCGCCGACCTCGTGCTGGAGAGCGGCCGGCCCAGCGCTGCGCATGTCCTCAACGTCCTCGCGCGGCTGACGGACGGGCCAGTGGCTCCCGCGGTGGCGACCGCCCTCACAGTGACGACGGCGCCGCTCGCCGACCCGCACCGCTACGACACGCTCCACGCCGACGAGGAGGCCGCGCATGGCTGATCTCGTCGCCGACCTCAAACATCTGCGTCTCTACGGCATGGCCGCGTGCGTCGCCGAAGGCCTCGAGCAGGGGCACCCCGCCCTGGCGTCCTCGACCGCGCTGCTCACGCAACTCGTGCAGGCCGAGGCGACCGACCGGGCGACGCGCTCGATCCGCTACCAGATGCACGTCGCGCGCTTCCCCATCCACCGCGATCTCGCCGGCTTCGATTTCGAGCAGGGGAAGGTCGACCGCCGGCACATCACGACCTTTGCCACCACGACCTTCACCGAGCAAGCGGAGAACATCGTCCTGATCGGGGGCACCGGCACTGGCAAGACGCATCTGGCCACCGCGCTCGGCATCGAAGCGGTGACCCGGCACAACAAGCGCGTCCGCTTCTACTCGACGGTCGAACTCGTCACCACCCTCGAACAGGAGAAAGCCAGTGGGCGGGCGGGGCGCCTCGCGCACCAACTGGCGCATCTGGACCTGGTGATCCTCGACGAGCTGGGCTACCTGCCGTTTTCTCAGTCTGGTGGGGCGCTCCTCTTTCACCTGCTGTCGAAGCTGTACGAGCACACCAGCGTGATCATCACCACGAACCTGGTCTTTGCCGAATGGGCCAGCGTCTTCGGGGATCCGAAGATGACCACGGCACTGCTCGACCGGCTCACCCATCACTGCCACATCGTCGAGACGGGCAACGAGTCCTACCGCTTCCGGCACAGCAGCCACACGGCCAGAGCTCGCATCAAATCGCGCGAGCAGGCCCGACGCAAACCACAGGAGGACGCCACCGATCCCGAATGACCGGAGTAGAATCACTGCCGGCGGCCTGACCCGCCGGCGTCGTGCCCTGGTCAATTTTCACCGAGCAGAGATGGTCAGTTTTCGGTGAGCGTCAACAGGCCAGGAGGGTG
>VGIE01000482.1 GCA_016867955.1 Betaproteobacteria bacterium | reverse complement strand
TAGCGTCACGCGATACACGCTCTCCCGTGCCGCGTTCGGGCAGTAAAGGGTGCGCCGGGAAAAGCGTCGGCCCTCCTGCTGCGAATTCGTCGCATAGCCGTCGAGCGGCGCTAGGGCCGACACCAGGCCGAGGCGAAACGGGTGCACACCGCGATGCCAGCGCGCATCGCGATTTAAGGCAATGAAGGGCACTCTCGCTGAGCGCAAGGCCCGGGCGTGCGACAGCGTGCGCCGCAGGTTGCGCGTGCAATCGACGAAGTCTCCAACGCACAGGTCGATACCGGCCACATCTGCTGCCCAGCGGTTCTCGACCACTTCGTGCCCGAGGGCCTCGAAGCCTTCCCGCAGACCCGCGAAGCCGCTGCGGAAGTTAAGCAGGACTCGCAAGCACCAGTTCCCACTCTGCGACGACGTCCGCGGGATCCAGGTCGGCCACCTGCTTCGACGCGGTCTGAATGCTCCGCGTGCGGGGCGTGTACGGCCACCAGACCTTCGGATCGATGTTGCCAGTCATCGTCACGACCGCCTTGCCGAAGCCCGCCGCGATGTGCGACAGGCCGCCATCCGGGGCAATCATCGATCCGCATCCCGCCAGCGTGGTAAACATCTCCTGCTGGCCGGGCGTGCGCAGTTCGAGCCCGATTTTGGCGAGTGCGGAACGCATCGCCAGCTGCACCTCCATGTTGGGCACATGGGCAGCGCTCTTGGGCGCGTCGGGGACACCGTACACGCCGACCTCGATACCGGGATGCCGTTGCCGCAGGAGTTCGATGATCGCGATGATCTGCGCCACCGTGGGCCGATTGCTGGGCTTGCGCGCCGACACGTATATGATGACGTCCTGCCCCACGCCGGGATTCGCGGGCGGGCGCAGCTTCGCCGGCGGCAGCGGCTCCTCTCCGCTCCAGCCGAAGGACCACGCCAGGCGCTCTGCGATATGCTCGGGCGCGTCATTGAAATCGGGCTCGGCTACGCTGCCAAGCAGCCTCATGCGCCACGCCAGTCGGCGGTCGGGAGAAGGGCACAGGCCGAGGATACGGTCTGCCATCCATCTCCGCGCCTTCCAGAGCATGCGCCACTCGGCCGGTGCGTTGAGCTTGATCTTGCTGTACGCGTACACATGCTCGAACTCCGGCATCATGCGAGCGATGTTGGCGCAGAAATCGTTGGTCAGCAGGCGGAACGCATCGCCCGGATTCCGCTGGCGAAGCCACTGCAGCGCAGGGCTGGCGCAGACCAGGTCGCCGAGATTGAGGCGGTGGCAGAACAGCACCCGTTTCGCGGTCATCGCGCGATCTCGATGGCGTGGTGCGCCACTTCGGCGAACCCGATCGCGTGCACGCAGCGCGGCGAAGGGCACTCCGCGGTGGATCGCTGGCAGCGGCGGATCCATGCGATCTCGCGCTTGAACAGGTGGTTCTGATCGCGGAAGGGAAAATCCTCCACAGTCAATGCGCGGTACGGGATGTCGCGCAGGAACTCCCCCGGGCCAAACAAGGGCGCGGAGCTCGGTCCGAACAGCGCGACCGTGGGGGTGCCAGCCAGCCTGCCGATGTGCATCACGCTGGTGTCCGGGCAGACCAGCAGGGCCGCCTCGTTGACCAGGTTCCACAACTGCGCGAGATCGAGTAGATGGCCAAGCGCCGGATAGCGCCCGGCGGCGTCTATGCGACCTAGCAGGGCCTCGCCCTGCGGCCCTGCGCTCCAGACCACGTCGAGGCCCGCTGCGGCGAGCCGATCCGCCAGCTCGAGCCACTTCGCGTCCTCCCAGTGCTTAAGCGGCGTGCTCGCCTCGACGTGCAACACCGCAGTGCGGCCTTGCGGCCGTTCGAACGGCCTGCACCCGGGCAGCGGCCAGTCGCTCGCGCGGAACCTGGACGGCGGCTCGCCAGGCACCAGCGCCGCGACCATGTCGCCCCACGCCGCGGAAGATGCCGGATAGCGGCGGAACTCGTCCACCGGCCAGCTCTTGTAGGCGGGGCGGTCGCCATCGAACGCCACGATCCAGCGTGAGCCGGCGGCGGCTGCGAGCCAGCTGAAGCGATTGTCCCCGGGGACGAACGCAAGATCATAGCCGCCGCCGGCGAACACGGCTTCCAGCGTCGAGGCGTTGCGCGGATCGAAAACGGTGGCGCGCACGCCGTAAGGCCGGCCCGCATACAGCGGCAACAACCTGGCGCACACAGTCATGACGATCTCGGCCGCGGGATGCCGCTCGCGCAGCTTCGCGAGCAACGGCGTGAGCATCAGTACGTCGCCGGCAAGCAGATGATGGGCGACGAGGATGCGCTGCGGTTCGCCCGTCGGCTGGGCGCGCCCGCCGATCTGCCGCAGCAATGCCCGCGGCAGGATCCTCAGCCGCGAACCGGCGCGACTAGGGGCGGGTCGCAGCATCGCGGTACAGGGATTCCATGCGATCAAGCATGACCGGGTACGAGAAGCGCGCGCAGCAGAACTCGCGCGCCGCGCTGCCCAGGCGTGCGCGCAGCGCCGGATCGTCGACCAGGCGCTGGATCGCCACGCGCAACGCACCC
>VGIE01000481.1 GCA_016867955.1 Betaproteobacteria bacterium | reverse complement strand
AACATGGCCCGGGGGCTCCTCCAGCGTCTTCAACATGGCATTGAACGCGTGGTTCGAGAGCTGGTGGACTTCGTCGATCATGTAGACCTTGTAGCGCCCGGAACTCGGCGCAAACGCTGCACGTTCCAGGAGATCCACCATCTCGTCGACGCCGCGATAGGAAGCCGCATCCATCTCGATGTAATCGACATAGCGACCGCTGTCGATTTCAGTGCACGCAGGGCACTTTCCGCAGGGAGATGGCGTGATGCCCGAATCGCAATTCAGGGCCTTGGCAAGGATGCGCGCAATGGTGGTCTTGCCCACGCCTCGCGTGCCGGTCAGCAGGTAGGCGTGGTGGAGACGCTTCTGCTCGAGCGCGTGAGTCAGCGCCTTGACAACATGTTCCTGCCCGACCAGAGACTCGAAGGTCCTGGGGCGCCATTTACGGGCAAGTACCTGATAAGTCATGGCTGAATTCTAGCATCGCCCCCTCCCCCCTTCCGATGCGCCGGGCTTAAACTTCCGCAGGCGCGCCGACGCGGGCAGCCGCATTGGCGACCAGCAGTTCCGTGAGAGGGCTGCACGCCGCAGCCCGCAACGCCGGAAAAAATCTTCTCGATGCCGCGCCGTCGCGTGGGCCGCGAAGAGGGGGTGGCGAGCCTTACCCCCGGCACCTGCGGTGAATAGCTGTGGCTGCTTCCTTCCGGACCTGACCAGGTTCACCATGCCGCAGTGCGGGGAGGCCCGCCTCTGAACGATGCGGAACGTCTGCCGAAACACCGGAAAGCGGTGCCGCGGTCCGCGAGTCGCGCATTGTATCAGCCGCGCCGGGCTCAAACTTCCCGGAGGAGTCTCGCGCATCGGAACCCTCGCGCCGCCAAGAATCCCCTTCATGGGACCGGCGGCCGGTCAACGCCGGAGCGCCAACATTCCCGGGGACACTTTGCAGGATGAACGCACCGCTTACGCGCCCTGACTTAACGGATCCCCTCGGGCCGCATACCGATACGGCTCAACTCGGCGTGCCTGGCACCTGCCATGTTGCGCCGGATGCCCTCCAGGGGATCAGGCGGCTCCAGACCAACGCGTCTCGCTGGGAAGGCGCCGGCTGGGCGGGTTTCGTCTCGTCGCTTCGCGAGCGGGGCATGGAGGTAATCGAGTCTGCGGGAACCCTTGGCGCCTATTCGACCGACGCAGGGGGCACTGCTTACGGCATGCCGCACGGCGTCGTCATCGCCCGCAGCGCGCGACAGGTTTCGCAACTCGTGCAATGCGCACAGGCCCATCAGGTACCAGTCACAGCGCGTGGTGGCGGCCTGACCACCGAAGGCGAGTCAGTGGCATACGGCGGTGTGCCGCTGAACTTGACCGGAATGAGCCGCGTGTTGCACATCGACCTGGCGGCCATGACGGTGCGCACCGAGGCCGGCATCTTCTGGCACAGCCTGGCCGAGGAACTCAGGCGCGAAAACCTGGACTACCTTTCCGCACCACTCAATCTGACCTCTTCGGTTGGTGGCACCCTGGGCGTCGGCGGCATCGATGTCAATTCGGCGCGCCTGGGCTGCAGCGCCGATCAGGCAGTCTCGCTGCAGGTCGTCACGCCGACTGGCGACATTGTCGAGTGCTCGGATGTGCAGAACGTCGACTTGTTCCAGCGCGTCATCCTCGGTTACGGGCAATTCGGCGTCATTACCGAAGCGACCCCGCGCGTCAGGCCCTACACCCCCTTCGAATGCATTACTTCTATTACTCGTCACTGAAGGAGGCGGTCGAAGACCTGCAACTGCTCGACCGCAATGACGCGAGCGATTACTCGGGCATCCTCACCATCATGGACTGCGCGATCAACCTCCTCGTAGCCTTCGACTCCGAAGCGCGGGAAACGGCGTTTTTTCCGATTGGAGGCGCCGGCTACGCGGTCGCGGCGAAGCCGGGTTCATGCTGTGCATGCTCGGTCGCTACCTGCGCCGGCCCTGGAAACTCGGAGAAGCGCTGTATCTGTACCGGCGAAAACGCGAACTGTTCCCGCAATTGCAGCGCCCGAATACATGCGCGATGGGCAGATGCTTGATCGCACCGTCGTATTCTCGCGGGCGGTATGGAAGTTCTGGGGCAGCCGGCAGATGGTCATTCCTGACCTCGCCACCTCGGCCGGACGCTTTGTCGAGGCCGTTGAGCGCGGCAATGCGGTCTGTCGCCGCTACTTTCCGCATTACACGCTCTACATGGTCGGCATCCGGCTGCGCGAGGAGCACCGGCCCCATTACGAAGTGTCCTGCATTCGGCCGGACGCCAAAGGCTGGGCGTACGGCTGCGAGTTCGAGCCCATGATGGATGATGGCGTCTACAGCCGCGACCACCTTCAGTCCTTCAAGAACGACATCTACGACATCGGCCTGGACCTCCGGGGAAGCTACTACCGCTTTGGTGGGCTGATGAAGGGCTATATCCGCCGCGCCCTTGGTGACGCCGTCGTTTACCGCCATCTGGCCATGAAACGCGCCGCGGATCCGAGCATGATCCTGAATCGCAACGTGGTCTTCTGCTGCCCGC
>VGIE01000480.1 GCA_016867955.1 Betaproteobacteria bacterium | reverse complement strand
TGGGGGCATTGGCAATAGCAGTGACCTTGAATCGTCATGCGCGCAGGCTGACGGGACCGAATGCCTTGCCTCAGGCCAGCCCGTTGCTACCTGTGGACAGTTCCGCGCGCCAGGATCGAGCCCGGATTTCAGCCGCGCGGGTCCTTGCGCGGCAACCATTCGCGCTCGCCGGCGGCGCCGTCGACGACCGTAAACAGCAGGCGCCGGTGGGCGATGCGCCAGCCCTGCGGCGTGCGACGCAGCGTGTCGCGGTACTGATAGCGGAAGGTGATTCGGGAGCCGTCGTTCCTCTCGTGGTCGGCGATGGCGTAGGCGACGCAGTCGGCCTCGTCGCCGCGCAGGTGGACGCGCACCTGCCCCAGCTGGTGGTGGGTGTGCCTGGCACCGCCGGTCTGGCCTTGCCAGCGCCGGCGCAGCGCGTCATGGCCGGTTTGGGCGCCGCCGCGGGCCTTGCCGTAGTCGGTCACGCAGTCTTCAGTGAAGGTGCCGATGACGCGCTCGAGGTCGAATTCGTCGATGGCCTCGCAGTACTCGGCCTCGGTGTTGCGGATGTCCTCGATGTCGAGCAGGTCCTGCAGGCTTTTCGCGCTCATGTCGCTTCTCTCCAGTTGGTGATTTGTAGCGGCTAACGATGCGAGGGGACACATCCCCCCGCGCTCCCCCAGGATAGTGCGCCGAACAGCAATTCTGTCAGGCGCACTTGGTCGTTTCACAAGTATATTGCGTGGCCATTGGTCGGAGGCGGGAATGAACGTGGAAGGCAGGGTGGCAGTGATCACCGGCGCCAGCAGCGGCATCGGTGCGGGGCTGGCGAAGCACTTCGTCGCGCAGGGCATGCAGGTGGCACTGTGCTCGCGGCGCTCACCGGTGCTGAGCGAGGGCGACAATGTGCTCGCGCGCAGCGTGGACGTGTCGGACGAAGCGGCGGTATTCCGCTTTGCCGACGAGACCGCAAAGCGTTTCGGCCGCATCGATCTGTGGGTCAACAACGCCGGTGTGGTCGAGCCAATCGGCATGCTGCACGATCTCGACATGCGGGAGTTCGAGCGCAACCACCACATTAACTTCATGGGCGTGGTGCACGGCACGCGCGCCTTCATACGGCATGTGCGCGGGTTGCCAAAGCGCGAGGGCGAGTCGGTGCTGGTGAACGTCTCCTCGGCGGCCGCGCGCCAGGCGCGCGCCGGCATGTCGGCCTATTCGTCGGCGAAGGCCGCCATCGACCGGCTGACCGAGGCCGTGGCCGAGGAAGAGCGGGACGCCGGCCTCGTGGCGCTGGCCTTCTCGCCCGGCATGGTGGACAGCGGCACCCAGGCGGTGGTGCGTTCCATGCCGGTGGAGCGCATGCCGGCCTCCGACAACAACCGGCGCGCCGCGGCACTGGGCCGGTTCAACAGCACCGAGCACGTGGCGCAGCACCTGCTGAAGATTGCCTTCGACCCGGCGGCGCGACCGCAGGGCTATCTGTACGTCGTGCCCAACCAGTATTGAACGGGCCGGAAACGCAATCAAAGTCGGCCATGCGAAATAACGACAGTGCGGAGCAACTGCTGCTGGATCGCGTGTGCCGCGCGCTGTCGGCCAATCGCAAGCCGGGGCTGCATTTCCCGGGGCATTACCTCGGCCTCCACTCCCTCGGAAGCGGCAACGGGCGCGAGCACCTTGCGCTGCAGTACGGTCCGCATTGCGCCAACGCCGATGGCAGCGTCAACATCGCGACAATGGCATTGCTCGCCGACATGGGATTGAGTGCAGCCATGCGCAGGCACCTCGACGCGCCTCAGCGCATGGCGACGCTGACCTTGCATCTGCAGTTCACTGGAGCGGTGGCGAGCGGGGTGTTGTCATCCGAAGCCGAATTCGAAGGCTTTGTTGCCGGAACCACGGCCGTCCAGGGTCGCTGCAGGGGGGGCTTTGTACGCCAGGAAGGAAATCGTTTGGAGTTCGTTTGGCAGCTTTGCCAGTCCGCCTGCACCCCCAGGCATGAAGCTTGCGCCGCTGCCCTGGGATGAAACGCCATTGGTAGACACCGTGGTGCCGCTCCTCGCACGTGAGCTGAACGTCCGCGATCGTTGATCGGCATAGTTAAATGATCACATTAACTCGTTCATGGCATAATGGTAGCTGCATTTGTCGCGTAAATGATCATAACGTGTGATCGCGTGGTCAGCGGTTCTCCCAGTGCTCGATCACCAGCTGCAGCGTCTGCACGCCGTTGTACTCGTTGACCGACACGCGGTAGGCGGCGCGCACCGCCGCAGGGAGCGGCGACAGCGCGTTGAAGTGCATGGCCTCCAGCACCTGCTCGCCACGCCGCAGTTTCAGCTTGAGGTGCTTCTCGCCGACGATGCGCTGGTTGACCACGCTGAACTCGTCCCAGAACAGCGGCTGCGGGAAGGCCTGGCCCCAGATCTGGTCCTCCAGCAGGCGCGCGGTGTCGAGGCTGAGGTAGGCGGCCTCCAGCGAGCCGTCAGTCTCGATCGCGTGCGCCAGTTCCTCGGGCGGCAGCATGTCGCGCACCGCCTGCTCAAAGGCGCTG
>VGIE01000479.1 GCA_016867955.1 Betaproteobacteria bacterium | reverse complement strand
CGGAGGTAATCCATCAGTACCGGCATGAGTTCGATGAGATGGCCGTCCGCGTCGACGACCGGGTGCTTCATTGCAGCGCGAATTCGCGACGACTCCGTTTGCGACGACGTGCTCATCTCCCCCCCCCTCCAGACGAACTTCATGCTGTGCGCGCTTCCGTCTCCGGGAATTCACGGTGCGACGATGCGCCCCCGCCTGCCGTGTTGACACCGTGCAATGGCATGCATAGTATGACTACAAACGCCGGTATCGTCATGCACAACGGAGGCATGCAATTGCTGAACGAGTCACACATCAAGCGCTATAACCTGATGCCGGTTCCGCCAGTCGAGAAGAATACCGAATACTTTGATGTCGGGGTGTTGCGCATCGGCGTTGAATACCGGGTGCTGAGCGACGACATCGTGGCGGCGGCGCGAAGCCGCCTGGCCACGGCACGAGGAGACGACCCCGGCCAGACCGGCGATTTCGACGATCGGGGTGTATCGATCCATGTATTCGCATTGCGCGACGAGAAGGCCTCGGAACACCTGCGTTTCGACTGCTTCGAGGATGACCCCCACTATCACTACATCTCGCATGACTTCAAGATGAACGATGTGGTTGGCATGGATTCGTTTGCCAATGGCGACCATGTGCAGTGGGCGCTGGAGAGAATCCGCTCGCATCTGCCCGGCATGCTCGAGCGGGCGCGGGCCGGCGACATCGTCCCGCAGATCGATTACCGCGCGTTGCGCGATGTCCTGCCGAGAATCGCGGAATCGGCCAGTCGCCTTCGTTTCCACCACGACGAGCAGCGGATCAAGGAAGCGGCCCTGGCCGGCTGACCGCACGGGTGGCCTTGCCGGCTGATTGCCCCGATCGCCACGGGTGTCGGCAAGGGGCATGCGAACGCAAGCACGCTGAACGGGCTCCCGCACTCGATGGTCCGCGCGGCAAGCAGGGCAACCGGGACCGGATACCGGTCAGATCGACCAGCGCAGCGGCAGAGCCAGGGGCGACCAGACGTTCCCGCCGCAGGTTTCAATGTCGCCTGCCACCGCAATGTCAAACGCCGGGATCCGCCGCGTCCATTCCCCGAGGAAGATCCGCACCTCGGTTCGCGCCAGGTGCGACCCGATGCAGCGGTGGGGTCCGGCACCGAACCCGAGGTGCGGGCTGATGGGACGATCGAAATCCACCCGCAGCGGGTCCTCCACCTGCCGCTCGTCGAGCCCGTAGAGCTGGGTCATGAAGAACAGCCTGTCGTTCCTGCGGAAGCGGATGCCACGAAACTCGGTATCGTGCCGCACGCCGCGTTGCATCGAGGCGACGCTGTGCGTGCGGATCAGTTCCTCCACGGCAGCCTCGATGGTGCGCGGCTCCTCGACCAGCCTGCGGTAGTGCCCGGGATTGCGGCCGAGGAAAAGCATGACGAACGCCAGGGTGGAGGAAACCGTGTCCAGCCCGCCCAGGAACAGCAGCAAGCCCATGCCGAGCAGTTCGACCTCATTCAATGCCCGGCCCTGGATGCGGCCGCGCAGCACCATGTTGAGCAGGCCTTCAGCAAGGGCATGCCGTCGCTGTTCGAAGGCCTTCAACACGTACGCGCCGATCTCGTAGCCGGCGGCCTCCCGCACCGACCGCTCGGGGTGGCGAACCACGCGCTCGGTCAGTTCGACGAGCATCTCGCGGTCTGACTCCGGCGCCCCGGCCATGCGCAGGAACACGTTCACCGGCAGCTTCTTGCCGATGTCGGCGACGAACTCGCACCCGCCGCGCGGGCGCAACTCATCGATGAGGCGTGCGGCCATCCCACTGAGCTCACCCTCCATTCCCGCCACGGCACGCGGCGTGAATGCCGGGTTGATCATGCGGCGGTACTCGGTATGGTCGGGCGGATCGGACTGGTTGGGCAGCGTCCAGGGCTTGCGGGCGTTGCTGTTGTACTGTGGGTCGCTGGAGAAGCGCTCCACGTCGCGAAGCATGTCAAGCGCCTCGACTGCCCCGGTCACCACCCAGTGACCGCCATTTCGCGGCGTGTAGAAGATCGGCGGCACCCTCCCCTGCAGCAGGCCCACCATCGTGCGATAAGGATCGTGCCTGAGCTCGGGCGCCGTGTAGACATCGAAGTCGAACACCAGGTGCGCGGGCACATGCTCCGGAATCAGCTCAGTCATTGCTAGTGCCCTCGCAAATCCAGCCTCTCTGCAACTGAGGCACGCTGTTGTTCACTTCGTGCTCGTCCAGCCGGGGGCGAAATAATCCCGCCGGTCGAGGATCAGGCGGCGTTCGCAGAATCGCCACGCGCCCTCCACCAGAATCAGCTCGTCATCGTATACGCCCATGCCGTGGAGGTGGATCTGGCTGCCCGGCGCGTTCGCCACTTCATAGACCACCAGCACCGTGCGTGCCCGAGCCCGCCTACCGTCATTCGAGAGCGACTCCACGACGATGTTCGACATTACGTGCCGGCGCTGCGCCCCCGCGTGCACGAGTGCCCAGCGACGCGCGACGGCCTCGCGAATGCCGCGGCCGCCCTGGAGCGGCGGCACGCCGC
>VGIE01000478.1 GCA_016867955.1 Betaproteobacteria bacterium | reverse complement strand
TACCATGCTTATTATTATCATCGATCATCTCCGCCGCCAGGCGTGATAGCGCTCCGCCCAGCGCAGCAGTCCGGCAGGCGTATGCGCTCGCTTCCAGGCGCCGGCGGCATACTTGTTGGCTTCCGACCAGGTCGGGTAGACGTGGATTGTGCCCAGCAGGCGATTGAGACCGATGCGATTCCGCATCGCCGAGACGAACTCGGTGATCAATTCTCCCGCATGCTCGCCGACAATGGTGGCGCCGAGGATGCGATCGCTTCCCGGCACGGTGAGCACTTTGACGAACCCCTCCGCCGCGCCGTCGGCAATGGCACGGTCGAGGTCGTCTATGCCGTACCGCGTGACCTCATGGTGCACGCCCAGTTCACGCGCTTCGCCTTCGCTGAGGCCGACGCGGGCCACCTCCGGGTCGGTGAACGTCGCCCAGGGTATGACCGAAAAGTCCGCGCGGAATCGCCTGAAGCCGGAGAACAGGCCGTTCACCACCGCATACCAGGCCGTGTGCGCAGCCGTATGCGTGAACTGGTACGGCCCGGCCACGTCGCCGCAGGCAAGGATGTTGGGGTATTTCGTCTGCATGAATTCATTGACGGCGATGGAACCCGTGCGGGTCAGTGGAATGCCCAGTTTCTCGAGGCCGAAACCCCCGGCGCGCGGGGTGCGCCCAACCGCGCAGAGCAGCACATCGAAGGCAATCCGCTGCGTGCCAGTGTCGCCGCCCCGCGCGCCGTCGATTGGCTCGCAGTACATGACCTTCTCCCCGCTCTCGACGGCAAACCGCACCGCCTTGTGGCCGGTCAGCACGCCGACGCCATCGGCGCCTAAGCGCCTCTCGACCAGCGCCGAGACCTCGGGGTCCTCGCGCATCAGCAGACGAGGCAGCATCTCGACCTGTGTCACCCGCGAGCCCAGCCTGGCGAAGCATTGCGCAAGTTCGCAGCCGATCGGACCGCCACCAAGCACCAGCAGGCGCGCGGGCAGTTCGCGCAGCTCCCACACTGAATTCGAGGTCAGGCAGTCCATGGCCTCGATGCCGGGCACCGGCGGAATGAACGGCTGTGCCCCGGTCGCAATGACGATGGCTCGGCTGCTCCGGCGCTGCGTTCGGCCATCTGGCGCGGTGATGTCAACCTCCCAGGGCGACACCAGTGTGGCCCTGCCCTGCAGGCACTCGACACCCAGCGAGGTGTAACGCTCGATCGAATCATGCGGTGCGATGTCGCGGATCACCCGCTGCACGCGCGCCATCACCTCACCGAAGTCCATCTCCACCCGGATCGAGCGCAGGCCGAAATCCTTCGCCCGTCGGGCCTGCCCGAGGATGCGTGCCGTCCGGATCAGTGCCTTGGAAGGTACGCAGCCGGTATTCAGGCAATCGCCGCCCATGCGCTTCTCCTGGACCAGCGTGACCTTTGCCTTCACAGCCGCCGCGATATAGGCGCTCACCAGCCCTCCGGAACCGGCACCGATTACCAGCAGGTTGCAGTCGAAACGGCGCGGCCGCCGCCAGCCCGCATAGACCTTGCGCCGCTGAATTGCCTCGAGTCCATGGCGGGCGAGCAACGGGAAGACGCCCAGCAGCACGAATGAGGCGATCAGGCAGGGCGACAGCAGGCCGGACAGGGATTCAATGCGCGCCAGTTGTGTTCCCGCGTTGACGAACACCAGCGTCCCCGCAAGCATCCCCAGTTGGCTCACCCAGTAGAAGGTCCACGCCCGCATCGGCGTCAGTCCCATCATCAGATTGACAAGGAAGAACGGAAACGCCGGCACAAGTCGCAGCGCAAACAGATAGAACGCGCCCTGGCGCCGCACCCCTTCGTCGACGGCGCGCAGGCGCTCGGCAAGACGGCGCTGGATGAAATCGCGGAACAGCAGGCGGCTAGCCAGGAAGGCAAGTGTTGCCCCCGCCGACGAGGCAAAAGACACCAGCAGCAACCCCCAACCCAGTCCGAACAGGGCGCCAGCCAAAAGCGTCATGAGGGCGGCCCCCGGCAGCGAAAAGGCGGCCATCAGCACGTAGGCGAGGAAGAACGCCGCGGCAAAGCCCAGCGGTTGGGCGTCACGATAGCGACCCAGCGCCTCCTGCTGGGCCTTGAAGTATTCCAACCGCAGGTACTGGCCGAGGTCGAATCCGACATAGGCGGCCAGCGCCGCCAGCAGCAGCAGCAGCCCGACCATCCAGCGCAACGCAGCCTTGCTCATAGGATTTGTTCCACGGCCTGAATTCCAATCCCGGCGGTTGACTGACGATACAGGGTTTACCATTGCCAGCAGCTGGCTGCCCCGCGCCCAAGGCTGCGCCCCCTGACCCCGCTGCCTACCGGCGGCGCCCGGAATCAGTGAAAAATTTCGTTATATGAATGAATATATTGCATTATATACTTGATAAATTAGATTAATTATACCGGGGAGAAGCGTTCGTGCAGTCCTATCACCTTGATCAGGCCGGCAGTCTCGACGGTCTGGTACTTCGGGAACGCGACATTCCGCGCCCCGGCCCCCGCGAAGTGCTGGTCAGGATGCGCGCGAACTCACTGAACGCCC
>VGIE01000477.1 GCA_016867955.1 Betaproteobacteria bacterium | reverse complement strand
TTGATTGGAGTCGCGCCGCACGCCGGCGGACGGCCTAGATGTCCAGCAGCAGCCGTGCCGGGTCTTCCAGCGCGTCCTTCATCGCGACCAGCGCCAGCACGGCCTCGCGGCCGTCGATGATGCGGTGGTCGTAGGACAGCGCCAGGTAGTTCATCGGCCGGATCACGACCTGGCCGTTCTCGACCACCGGTCGCTCCTTGGTGGCGTGCACGCCGAGGATGGCGCTCTGCGGCGGGTTGATGATGGGCGTGGAGAGCATGGATCCGAACACCCCGCCGTTGGAGATGGAGAAGGTGCCGCCGGTGAGGTCCTCCATGGACAGCTTGCCGTCCTGCGCCTTCTTGCCGAACTCGGCGATCTGCTTCTCGATACCCGCGAGCGACAGCTGGTCGGCGTCGCGCAGGATCGGCACCACCAGCCCGCGCGGGCTGCCCACGGCGATGCCGATGTCGAAATAACCGTGGTAGACGATATCGCTGCCGTCTATCGAGGCATTCACCACCGGGTACTTCTTGAGCGCATGCACCGCTGCCTTCACGAAGAAGGACATGAAGCCGAGCTTGACGCCATGTTCCTTCTCGAAGCGGTCCTGGTACTTCTTGCGCAGGTCCATGACCGGCTGCATGTTGACTTCGTTGAACGTCGTGAGGATGGCTGCCGTCGATTGCGACTGCACCAGCCGCTCGGCAATGCGCGCGCGAAGCCGCGACATCGGCACGCGCTGCTCGGGTCGCTCGGCAAGCACCTTGTCCACGTTCACGGGCGCCGGCGGCTGCGGCAGGGACTGCGCGGGGGCGGGCGCTGCTGCCGGCGCTGCCTGCGGTGACAGCACATCGGCCTTCGTGACACGCCCGCCACGCCCGCTGCCGGCTATCAGCGCGGTATCGATGCCCTGCTCGGCGGCGATCTTGCGGGCCGCGGGCATGACCGGAGCACCCGCTGCGGCCGGGGCTGAGGCCGCGGCCGGCGACGCCACGGGGGCCGCTACCGCGGGAGCCGGCGCTCGCGCTCCCGCAGTCGCCGCGGCCTCGGTGTCGATGGTGGCGATGACTTCGCCGGCCTTCACCAGGCCGCCGTCGCCCTTGACGATGCTCACCAGCACGCCGTCGGCGGGCGCAGGCAGTTCGAGCACGACCTTGTCGGTCTCGACGTCGATGAGGTTCTCATCGCGCTTCACCGCCTCGCCCTGCTTCTTGTGCCAGGAGACCAGGGTGGCCTCGGCCACCGATTCGGACAGTTGCGGTACTTTAACTTCGATGATCATGCGTCGATCCAGAGTCCGTAATTTGCCTGTTGGCTCGCAATTCGGGGCTAGCCGGAGCTGCGCGCCTTGCGCTTGGCCCTGCCGGTGCCCTGCACCGGAAGAACCAGGTTGTCGGTCACCGGCGCGTAGGCGGCGTTGATGAGTTCCTTCTGCTGCTCATTGTGCAGCGACAGGTAGCCTGCCGCCGGGGACGCCGATGAGGGGCGCATGGCATGGGCCAGGATCTGGTCCGGGCGCATGTGGCGCAGGAGGTAGTGCTGGATGCGGTGCCAGGCACCCTGGTTCTCCGGCTCCTCCTGGCACCACAGCACTTCCTTCACCCCCGCATAGAGGTCGATCTGCTTCTGGAACGCATCGTGCGGAAAGGGATAGAGCTGGGCGATGCGCACGATGGCGACGTCCCTGATGCCGCGTTCCTTGCGCGCGGACATCAGGTCGAAAAACACCTTGCCACAGCAGAAGATCACCCGCCTGACCTTCTTCGGGTCGATTTCGGCGTCCCATTCCCCGTTGACCGGCATGAACTTGCTGGCGGCAAACTCCTCCAGCGGCGATACCGACTCCTTGTGGCGCAGCAGGCTCTTTGGCGTGAAGATGAGCAGCGGCTTGCGGTACGGCCGGATCATCTGGCGGCGCAGGAGGAAGAACATCTGCACCGGCGTCGCCGGCACGCAGATCTGGATGTTGTAGTCGGCGCACAGCTGCAGGAAGCGCTCCGGGCGGCCCGATGAATGCTCGGGCCCCTGCCCTTCATAACCGTGCGGCAACAGCATGACCATGCCGCAGATGCGGCCCCACTTCACCTCGCCGGAGGCGATGAACTGGTCGATCACTACCTGCGCGCCGTTGACGAAATCGCCGAACTGCGCCTCCCAGACGACCAGCTCGTTCGGCTCCGAGGTGGAATAGCCGTACTCGAAGCCGAGCACCGCCTCCTCCGACAGCACCGAGTCGATGACGAGGAAGTCGCCCTGGTTGGGAGCGATGTGGCGCAGCGGAATGTAGCTGCCCGAGTCCCACTTCTCCCGGTTCTGGTCATGCAGTACGGCGTGGCGGTGGAAAAAGGTGCCGCGGCCGGCGTCCTGCCCGGAGATGCGCACCGAGAACCCGTCGCGCAGCAGCGACGCGTAGGCCAGGTTCTCCGCCATGCCCCAGTCGAGCGGCATCTTGCCAAGCCCCATCAGGCGCCGGTCGGTGATGATCTTCTCCACGCGCGGGTGCAGCTTGAAGTTCGGCGGGATGGTGGTGAGGCGCTCCGATAGCATCTGCAGGTCCGCCAGCGG
>VGIE01000476.1 GCA_016867955.1 Betaproteobacteria bacterium | reverse complement strand
GGCATCGCCCCGGTCACGGCCGTGGCCACGGACCTGCTCTACGCCGCCATCACCAAGGCCGGCGGCGTATGGGCCCACCAACGCCGCCGCAATATCGAATGGTCGCTGGTCAGCGAATTGGCCATCGGCAGCGTGCCGGCCGCGCTGATCACCATCGTGCTGCTGCAGACCCTGTCCTTCGACCCTGCACAGCTCAGCGCCATCATGAGCAGCGCGCTCGGCGTGGCGCTGATCCTGACCGCGCTGGCCCTCATTTTCCGCGACCGCTTGCATCGACAGGCGCGGCGGATCTTTCGCTACACCGGCGCGCAACATTCCCGGCCGCTGACCATCACCACCGGCGCCATCATGGGCGTGCTGGTGACGCTGTCCTCGGTGGGCGCCGGCGCCCTCGGCGTGACGGCGCTGAGCTTCCTCGCGCCGGGACTGCCTGCGGTGCGCATCGTCGGCACCGACATCGCGCATGCCGTCCCGCTCACCCTCGTCGCCGGGCTTGGCCATGCAACCGCCGGCGCAGTGAACTGGACGCTCCTGGCCAGCCTGCTGATGGGATCGCTCCCCGGCATCTGGCTCGGCAGCACCGTCGGACAACACCTTCCCGAACGCATCCTGCGGGGCCTGCTGGCAGCCATGCTGGCGACGATCGGCGCGAAGCTCGCCCTCTAGAACAGGCAGAGACCCCATGTACCTCTACGATGAAATCGACCAGCGCGTCGTCGACCAGCGCGTGGCGCAGTTCCGCGACCAGACCAGGCGTTTCCTCGCCGGCACCCTGCCGGAGGGCGAATTCCGGCCGCTGCGGCTGCGGAACGGCCTCTACGTGCAGCGCTTCGCTCCCATGCTGCGCGTGGCCATCCCCTACGGCATCGTCTCCTCGAAGCAGATGCGCATGTTCGCCCACATCGCGCGCAAGTACGACCGCGACTACGGCCACTTCAGCACGCGCCAGAACATCCAGTACAACTGGCCCAGGCTCGAGGAAGTGCCCGACATCCTCGAAGAGCTCGCCAGCGTGCAGATGCACGCCATCCAGACCTCCGGCAACTGCATCCGCAACATCACGGCCGACCATTTCGGCGGGGTCGCCCGTGACGAGATCGTCGATTCCTTCGTCTGGTGCGAAATCATCCGCCAGTGGTCCACCTTCCACCCCGAGTTCAACTGGCTGCCGCGCAAGTTCAAGATCGCGGTGAACGGCGCCAGCGCCGACCGTGCCGCCACGCACGTGCATGACATCGGCCTGCACGCGGTGCGCGGCGCCGACGGCGAGGTCGGGTTCCGCGTGGTCATCGGCGGCGGCCTCGGGCGCACGCCCATCGTCGGCCCGGTGGTGCGCGAGTTCCTGCCCTGGCAGCACCTGCTCACCTACCTCGAGGCGGCGCTGCGCGTCTACAACCGCTACGGCCGACGTGACAACATGTACAAGGCGCGCATCAAGATCCTGGTCAAGGAAACCGGCCTGGAGAAATTCCGCGCCCAGGTCGAGGCCGAATGGGCACTGCTCAAGGACGGCCCGAATACCCTGATCGCCGAGGAAGTCGCCCGCGTCGAGGCGCGCTTCACGCGGCCGGCGTATGAAAAGCCGCCTGGCGACGACGCTGCCATCGCGGAAAAAATCGCTGTCGACACCGCCTTCCGCAATTGGCACCAGCGCAACGTCTTCCCGCACAAGGTGCCGGGCTACGCCGCCGTGACGCTGTCGCTGAAGAAGACCGGCGTACCGCCGGGCGACGCCACCTCGGCGCAGATGGACGCCGTGGCCGATCTCGCCGACCGCTACGCCTTCGGTGAGCTGCGCGTTTCGCACGAGCAGAACCTCGTGCTGGCCGACGTGCGCCAGTCGGACCTGCCGGCGGTGTGGGAGGAGGCGAAGAAGCTCGGATTCGCCACGCCCAATATCGGGCTCCTGACCAACATCATCTGCTGCCCCGGCGGCAACTTCTGCTCGCTGGCCAACGCCAAGTCGATCCCGGTGGCGCAGGCCATCCAGGAACGCTTCGATGACCTCGATTTCCTGCACGATATCGGCGAGCTCGACCTCAACATCTCCGGCTGCATCAACGCCTGCGGCCACCACCATGTCGGCCATATCGGCATCCTCGGCGTCGACAAGAACAGCGAGGAGTGGTACCAGATCGAGCTCGGCGGAAACCAGGGTGAAATCAGGCCTGGGGTCGGCGCCGCCATCGGCAAGGTCATTGGCCGCTCCTTCGCGCGAGCCGAGGTACCGGATGTCATCGAAAAACTGATCGACTGCTACATCAAGCGTCGCGACAGCGAGGTGGAACGATTCATCGACGTCGTGCACCGCATCGGCATTGAACCCTTCAAAGAGGCCGTCTATGGCAAAACTGATCCGAAATCGCCGCGCAGCAGCGGACAGCTGGCAACTGCTTGAACTGGGCGCCGCTCCGAAGGGAGCGGCGGGCGCCCTGCCGCCGGTCTTGGACGACGGTGACGTCATCGTGCCGCTGGCGCTGTGGCAGGCGCGGCGCGGCGCGCTCGCGGTGCGTGGCGGCCGCACCGGCGTCTGGCTGGACAGCCACGAAGCTCCGGATG
>VGIE01000475.1 GCA_016867955.1 Betaproteobacteria bacterium | reverse complement strand
GCGCGAGGCCGCACCCGGGGCCACACCCGAGGCCGCATCCGGCACCGCGCCTGGCGGCGGCGTCAGCACCCTACTTGCGCAGCTTGCCCCACAGTTCGTCCAGACGCGCATAACGGCCGCATCCGGAAGTGTAGAACCTGTAGCGAACCGGGTTCTTCTTGTAATAATCCTGGTGGTACGCCTCGGCCGGCCAGAAATCGCCCGCCTTGACGATGGGCGTGACGATGGACGCCTTGAAAGTCTTCAGCTTGGCGTACTTGGCCTTCGAGGCCTCGGCCTCCTGGCGCTGGGCCTCGTCATGCCAGAAGATGGACGGCCGGTAATGCGGACCCATGTCGCAAAACTGGCCGCCGATGGTGGTCGGGTCGTGATTGACCCAGAACTGGTCCAGCAGCCGCTCGTAGCTCAGCTTCGCCGGATCGAACACCACCTGCACCGCCTCGGTGTGGCCGGTGAGGCCGCCGGAGACCTCTTCGTAGGTCGGGCTCCGCTGCGTTCCGCCGATGTAGCCCGAGGTAGTGGAGACGACGCCGGGCAGCTTGTCGAAGGCCTCTTCGACGCACCAGAAGCAGCCGGCGGCAAAGGTGGCCACTGCAAGGCCGGCCGGGGGCGGCGGCAAGGGCTTGGACGGGGCCGCGGGCTGGGCGAGGACGGGGGAACCGCCGGTGATTGCCAGCGACAGCGCCAGAATGTCCAACAGGCGGGGAATCCGGAAGGAGAATTTCATGCGCTCGGCTCCTTTGGTTCGGTCATGCGCAGCACCCAGGACCCGTCGCGAAACGATTTCCGCAACGGTCCAGTGCTGGGGAATACGCCAGAGGGCTTTTCCTTCTCTCGACGCAAATTCCTGGCCAACTCGCCGGAGCTTACAACGGGAATCCACTTCCGGTATCCCGCGGGCGACCCTCGGGGCCGGGCGCCCGCCGCAGGGCCTGAACCTGTGGTGCCACCGGCGCCGGCGGCGCCGGTGGCTGCGCGGCCAGCCGCGCCTCCAGCTTCTGCAGCTTCTCCTTCATGGCCTCGCCCATGTACATCTGCGGGTTTGATGGCTCGTATCCGGCGGCCTTCTCGCGCGCGGCCACCGACTCGCGCGCGCGCCGGAACGCGGTCTCGAGCGAATAGGTGCCAAGCCTCGCCTGCTCGCGCAGCGCCTCGTCGACGAAGGCGCGGCCGAACCAGGTGGACTCGCTCGTCGTCTCGCAGCCGAACGACGGCCGCTTCGCGTCGGACGACGTGATCACCACCGTATTGACGTCCTTCAGCGACTCGACGAAGCCGCCCGAGTAACAGGCCGATAGCACGATCACGCGCCACTTGATGCCGCTGTCGGCGAGCATGCGCGCGAGCAGGGTCGGGTTGACCTGCTGCAACTGCAACGGCGGCCACGCGAAGGCCAGCTCGTGGCCCTCGGTGCCGTGCGTGGTCATGTAGAGGAAGAGCACGTCCTCCTCCACGTTCATCACTTCGCCGAACTGCGAGAGCGCCGCGCGCAGGCTGGTGGCCGACGCGATGGGGACCGCGGCCACCGACCCCGGGTGGTTCACCAGCACGATGGAGCGGCCGCGCGTGTCGAAGCGCTGGTCGAACAGTTCCCTGACGGTGCCCAACTCGCGCGCAAAGGTGTCCTGCAGCGCGTACGGAGCAACGCCGAGGAAGTAAATGTCCTCCACGCCGGGGCGCTGCAACTCCAGCGCCGCCAGGTCACGGGCGAGCAGCGAGCCCTGCTGGTGGAAACTCTCCTCGCGCAGGATTTCCGCGGGCGGCGCCGCTTCGGCCTGCGCCGCGCTCCAGGGTTCGTCGCGCGGCACATAGGCGAAGGCCAGCACCGCGGCCACCAGCAGCGCTGCCGCGGGCCAGGAGCCTGGCGTGCCCCAGGGCACAAGAACGGTCTGGGCGCGCACGGCGCTCGCCGCCGCCCAGCCCATGTACGCGACGTAGATGCCGAAATGCAGCATCGGCAGGTCGGGCAGCCATTCGAGATCGAAGGCGAAGTAGATCAGCGAGCCGGCGATCTCGAACAGCAGGTCGGTCGACACCAGCAGCAGCGCGAGCGCGGGCAGCAGCAATTCATCGCGCAGCAGCTTCGCGGCGACCAGGCATATCAGCAGGAGCAGGGTGATGCTCGCCAGCATGAAGGCCAAGGCTCCGGCATTGAAGCCGCCCCCGAAACCCGCGCGCAGCGCGCTGCCGGCCACCCAGACGACGATATTGAACAGTACCAGCAGCGCGAAGGGTGCCGGCCCGATGCGGAAGTGCTCGCGCGTCACCGGCAGGAAGAGGCCGAGACGGAAGCCGGCGCCGACATTGCTTCGCAGGGACGCGATCAGCGGGTCTGCGCCGATACGCAAGATGGACTCTCCATAGAAGCGCGGATCGCCGCGACGCGCGTGCGCCGCAGCGCGGCCGGAATATCGCCCGGCGACGCCTTCGCGATCTCGGCCGCATTGACGCTCGATGCCGCGGCCAGCGCCCGCTCCAGGGCCACGCGCGGCGGGAAGGGCACCTCGACCCAACCGAGGTCGCCGGCACGAGCGCACTCGCAGGCCGTCAACAGCACGCGCAGTC
>VGIE01000474.1 GCA_016867955.1 Betaproteobacteria bacterium | reverse complement strand
CCGCGTGCTGAAAGCCCCAGTGCCGGTCATCGGCGTGAGCACGCTGGCCAACGAGTCAATCGTGATCACCATGGGCCCCTGGGTAAAGGTGGATGATTTCGGCCCCGCCGGCGCCGAGATCAACCGTGCCGTCGTCGAACGGTTTCGCGCCGCGTCGGTGGCCTATCCGGCGCCGCATAAGGAACTCGTTGTCGTCGGAGGCAGATAGGTGCCAGTGGCATCACCGCGTGCGTCAGCGTTGACATCGTTTCGTTCTGAAACTAAATTTGCTGAGCAGGTGCTGGTGAAGCGGCGCCTGCATGTTGCGCAATGTCGAGGAGGGGAGTGGGCATGAACGCGCCAAACGCACCTGTTGCGCTGGATGTCGCAAGCCTGGGTGCGCCCATGCGCAAGCCCCTCAACGCTGCCCGCCATCTGCCCAGCGAGTTCTATGCCTCGTCGCAGGCTTTTCGGCTGGACAAGGAGCGCATCTTCCTCACGCACTGGCTGTGCGTCGGTCGCGAGGAGGAGCTGCCCAAGGTCGGCGACTATTTCACGCGCAACGTTGTCGGCGAACCGATCCTCGTGGTCCGGGACGGCAGCGGAATCGCCGCGATGCAGAACCAGTGCCTGCATCGCGGCGTCGAGGTCGTCTTCGGCGAGGGAAACGCCCGGCGCTTCATCTGCCCGTATCACGCTTGGGTCTATGATGTTGGCGGCAGACTCACACGCGCACCGCACATGGACAACTGCACTGCCGACCTCTCCGCCGGCCAGTTGCCGCGACTGCGCACGGCGCACTGGCGCGGCTGGATATTCGTGAATTTCAGCGAGAACCCGCAACCCTTTGACGAATTCATTGCCGGCTACGAGGCGCCGCTCTGGTTCTACAGGTCGGACCAATGCCGGCTCGCGGGCAAGGTAGTCGTCGACGTGGCGTGCAACTGGAAGTTCGTCGCGGAAAACCTGCTCGACATCTATCATGTGTCCACGCTGCACGCCAATACCTTCGGCAAGTTCCTGAAGAACGACAAGTTCGACTTCCAGTACATCCCCGGCGGCGGCGTCAGCTTCGAGTACGAGTCGGCGCCGCTCACGACCGATGGCAGCAAGGCGTTTGCCATGCTGCCCTGGGTGCAGCGCGGGCTCGGCTTCGCCGGCAAGGCGGCGATCTTCCCCAACATGAACCTCTCGGCGCGGGCCGACAGCCTGCGCATGTGGATCATCTGGCCGGTCTCCGAAGGCCGCACGCAGGTGCATATCTACATGCTGATGCACGAAGACTCCTTCGATGCCCGCGATTTCGAGGGCAAGCTGGCGAGGTACAAGGAGTACATGCGGTCCATCGTCGCCGAGGATCAGGTCGCCGTGGAGTCGATGCAGCGGCTCGCCGCGTCCGGGCGATTCCAGCCCGGGCCGCTCTCGCACATGGAGGGCGCGATCCATCATTTCCTCAACCGCTACGTCGAGCTTGTCGGCGCCTAGGCGCCGGTGATCGGGGCGAGGGGCAATGAAAACGCGGACAGTGCCGGTGCTTATCGTCGGCGCCGGTCCGGTCGGGCTGCAACTCGCGCTCGATCTATCATGGCGCGGCGTCCCGTGCATGGCCGTCGACAGGACGGACGGCAAGCCGGTACTGCATCCGCGGGCCGCGGCCATCACCTCGCGCACCATGGAGTTCTGCCGGCGCTGGGGCATCGTCGACCGGGTGAAGCAGGCGGGATTTCCCCTCGATTATCAGATGGACATCGTGTACTGCACGAGCCTGGCCGGACACCTCATCGACAGGGCCGAGTACGGTACGCTGGCCGAACAGGTCGCGCCGCCCTTCACGCCCGAAAACAAGTTTCGCTGCCCTCAGACCCTGTTCGATCCCATTCTCGCCAATGCCGTCCTGTCATATCCGGGGGCGCAGCTGCGGTTCGGGCACCGCCTCGAATCCTTCAGCCAGGGTGCGGACAAGGTCACGGCGCAGGTCGTGGACGAGGCGTCTGGCGAGACATTTGCCGTGGAGTCGCCCTGGATGGTGGCATGTGACGGCGTAGGCAGCGGCATTGCGCAGACGCTGGGGATTGGCTACCAGGGCCGGGCGAATCTCAGTTACTCGGTCAACGCGGTGATCCGCTGCCCCACCATCACGAAGTTTCACGACAAGGGGGAGGCCGAGCGTTACCTTTTTCTCGGGCCTGAAGGAACCTGGGCCAACATGACCGTGATTGACGGTCGCGACCTGATGCGCTTCACGCTGATCGGTTCCGAGGCCAAGCTCGATCTTGCCAATCTCGACATGGCGGCGGCCATCCGTCGCGCCATGGGCCGCGACGATGTGCCCTTCGAGGTCCTTGCCGTTGCGCCCTGGCGCCGCAGCGAACTGATCGCGGACCGGTTTCGCGTCGGACGGATCTTTCTTGCCGGTGACGCGGCGCACACCATGTCTCCGACCGGGGGCATGGGCATGAATACCGGTGCCTCTGATGCGGAGAATCTCGGCTGGAAGCTGGCCGCCGTCATCCAGGGCTGGGGCGGCAAGGGGCTGCTCGACACCTACGAGACCGAGCGGAGGCCGGTGGCCGTTCGCAACGCGGCCT
>VGIE01000473.1 GCA_016867955.1 Betaproteobacteria bacterium | reverse complement strand
TCGGCCGCCTGCACGGCCGCTCGGTGCTGGACGTCGGCTGCGGCCTGGGCGACTTCGCCGGCTGGTGCGCACGCCAATCGATCGCGCCGGACTACACCGGCATCGACATCACACCGCGCATGGTCGAACTGGCGCGGGAATGCCTGCCCGCGCACGCGTTCCACGACGCGGACCTGCTCGCGCTGCCGGAACCGCCCGCCGGGCGCCGCTGGGACTACGTGCTCGCCAGCGGCATCTTTGCGAAGCGCCAAGAGAATCCAGAAGGCTACCTGCGCGAGGCCGTCGCACGCATGTATTCGCTGTGCGCCGTGGCCGTCGCGTTCAACGTGCTCAGCACCTGGGCGCCGGCCGCCGCCGAGGGACGCGAGTTCCACGCGGATCCGCTGCGCACGCTCGAGTTCTGCCGCGGCCTGACGCCCTTGGCGGTGCTGCGCCACGACTACCATCCGCGCGACTTCACGATCTACCTCTACCGCGAGCGGCAGGCGTGATCGTTTCCATCAACCAGCCGGCCTATCTGCCCTGGCCCGGCTACTTCAGCCGCATCCAGGCCTCGGACCTGCACATCGTGCTCGACCACGTGCAGTTCGAGAAGAACAGCTACACCAACCGGAACCGCATCCGCACCGCGCAGGGCTGGACCTGGCTCAGCGTTCCTCTGAAGACCAAGGGCCGCTTCGGCGACCTCGCCATCCACCAGGTGGAGATCGACGCGGGCCGCGACTGGCCGGCCAAGCACTGGGGCACGCTGCGCCAGAACTACCGTAAGTCGACGCACTTCGCGGCGCACGCGCACTTCTTCGAGGCGCTGTACGCCCGGCCGTGGCAGAAGCTCGCCGGCCTGCTGGAAGCCGCTACTGGCTACCTCCTCGGCGCTTTCGGGATTCGCACGCCGCTGGCGCGCAGCTCCGGGATGGCGGTCGAAGGCCGCAAGAGCGAGCTGGTGCTGAACCTGTGCCGCTCGGCCGGTGCCAAGGTCTACCTCTCGGGTCCGCTCGGCCGCGACTACCTGGACGAAGCCGCCTTCCGGCAGGCCGGCATCGAGGTCCGGTATCACGACTACGCGCCACCGACCTACGCGCAGGCCTACCCGGGCTTCGAGCCCGGCCTGAGCGCCGTCGACCTCCTCTTCAACCAGGGGCCCGACAGCGCCCGCATCCTCGCCACAGGAGCCCAGCCATGAACGTCCTCGTCGTTGCCGCGCATCCCGACGATGAAGTGCTCGGCTGCGGCGGCACCATCGCCGCCCACGCCCGCCGCGGCGACGAAGTATGCGTGCTGCTGCTCGCCGAGGGCGTCACCAGCCGCCACGCCCGGACCTCCTCCGCGGGGCGCCGCGAACTTGCGCGCCTGCACGCGGCGGCGGGAAAGGCGAACAGGCTGCTCGGCGTGAAGCAGCTCGTCCTGCAGAAATTCCCCGACAACCGCATGGACAGCGTGCCGCTGCTGGAGGTGGTGCGCGCGATCGAGGCCGTGATGCGGGCCTTCCCGCCCGACGTCGTGTACACGCACCACGCCCGCGACCTGAACGTGGACCATCGCATCGCCCACCAGGCGGTGAACACCGCCTGCCGCCCGCTTCCCGGGCACACGGCGCGCACGCTGCTGTACTTCGAAGTGCAGTCGAGCACGGACTGGCAGCCGGCGGCGGCCGCGGCGCTGTTCGCGCCCGACTGGTACCGCGACATCTCGGCCACGCTGCGGCTCAAGCTCATGGCGCTGCGCGCCTACGCCGGCGAGATGCGGCCCTGGCCCCACGCGCGTTCCCTCGAAGGCGCCGAGGCGCTGGCGCGAGTGCGTGGCGCCACTGTCGGCGTCAAGGCGGCGGAAGCCTTTGTCCTCGGACGCCACCTTGCATGATGAGCTCGGTTGTCATCGGCGGCGGGATCAGCGGGATCCTCGCGGCGCTGCTCCTGCGCGAGCGCGGCGAGGACGTCTCGCTCATCGAGCGCAACGAGAGCTGCGGCGGCCTGCTGCGCTCATGGACCAGCCCGACGGGCCTGACGTTCGACTACGGCACGCACGTGATCCAGGAAACGGGCGTGCCGGGCATCGACCGGTTGTTGTTCGACCAATTGGACGAGCGCCACTGGCATGAGTTGCGCGTGCTCAGGACCGGCAATTACTACGGCGGCAAGCTGAACGAGCATAGTCCGTTCATCGACGCCACGCGCCTGCCCGAGGCCGCCTACCGCCAGGGCCTGGCGGACCTGATGAACGCCGCGCCCGGCAACACGGCGCCGGGCAACGCGCGGCAGGCGCTGGAAGCGCATTTCGGCGCCGGCTACACGCGCGATATCCTCGGCCCGGTGCTGCTGAAACTGTACGGTTGCGCGATGGAGGAACTGGATCCGCGCGCGCATTTCCTGTTCGGCCTGACGCGGCTGGTGGCGCTGACGCCCGAGGAATCGCGCGAGCTGAAGAAGGTGGAGCGCCTCGACGCAAGGCTCGCGTTTCACTCGTATCGCGAGGGGCGCAGCGCATTGCGCCATTTCTACCCGAAGACCGGCGGCATCGGCAGGTGGGTCGTGCTCCTGCTCGCGAAGCTGGAGGCAGCTGGCGTCCGGCT
>VGIE01000472.1 GCA_016867955.1 Betaproteobacteria bacterium | reverse complement strand
TGGGCATAGAGCGCGATGACGCGGCGGACTGCTTCGAGGTCATTCATCGATATCTTCTCCTGAAAACAGGGGCTGCCACGTCTGTGCCCGCCATGCGACCTGCGGCCATCGCCCCGATTATGCACGCCTGTCGCAGGCCACCGGCTTTCCACCCATTCCGCGCTCCAGGTCACTGTCCCGCAAGCCCTGCCGATCGGCGCGGCTCACGCCGGGGGCGCTTTCCCCCAGCCGTAGCGTCGCTCCTCGGCCAGATACTCCGCCGACTGCATCTCGATCAGGCGGCTCGCCGTGCGGTCGAATTCGAAGCGCATGGCGCGAATGCGGGCGTCCTTGCCGGCGTCCTCGGACATCAGCAGGTTCATCGGGTCGGCCACCGCCGACAGGATGAGCTTCACGCGATTGTCGTAGAAGATGTCCACCATGAGCGTGAAACGGCGGCCTTCGTCGATCTGCGCCAGGCCGATGCGCGGTACGTTCGAGACGATCACCGTGTGGAAGTGCTGCGCCAGCTCGAGGTAGTCGCGCTGCGACCGCCCCCAGCCACAGATGACGCCGAAATCGAACCAGATGGTCCCGCCTGCCCTGTGGCGGTAGGGCACCACCCGTCCTTCGAGCTCGCGCGGCTCGCTCTCCTCGGCAACCTCGGCGATGCTGGTGAAGGACTTTAGCAGCGCCTCGTCGGCCTGCGGCCCCGGCGGCGTGATGTAGGTCGTTACCTGCTCCAGCGCACGCCGCCGGTAGTCAATGCCGGCATCGACATTGATGACGTCCAGCCGCTCCTGGATGAGCGCGATGGTCGGCATGAAATTGTCACGCTTGAGCCCATCCTTGTAGAGCTCGTCCGGATGATAGTTCGATGTCATGCAGCAGACCACGCCAAGGTCTAGTGTCCGTCCCAGCAGCCGGCCGAGAATCATGGCGTCGGCGATGTCGTTGACGTGCATCTCGTCAAAACAGATCAGCCGGTAGCGCCGCGCAATGCGCTGCGCCAGCGCGTTCAGCGGATCTTCCTGGCCCTTGAGTTCTTCCAGCTCACAATGAACGTCGCGCATGAAATCATGGTAGTGGACACGGCGCTTCCTGACCAGCGGCAGCGACTGGTAGAAGCTGTCCATCAGGAAGCTCTTGCCGCGGCCGACGCCACCCCACAGGTAGACGCCGCGGGGGAGCGGCGGGCGCACCACCAGCCGGCGCAAGGCGTTGCGTCGCCGCCGCTTGTAGTCGGTCCATTCGTCGTGCAGGCGCTGCAGGCGCTCCACCGCCGCCAGTTGCGCGTGGTCGGCCACGTAACCGCGCCGCGCCAGTGTGCGGTGAAACAGCTCGAGGACTGTCAGGCCCTCGATCGCCTCAGGCCTGCCGGCGTCATCTGCTGTGGATTTCGGATCGGACATG
Organism: Betaproteobacteria bacterium; assembly: GCA_016867955.1. Lineage (GTDB taxonomy): Bacteria > Pseudomonadota > Gammaproteobacteria > Burkholderiales > SG8-39 > CAIYPG01. The sequence goes on along the minus strand of VGIE01000472.1, from coordinate 1,178 downwards.
TTTCAACGGATGGCGTGGCGCGCCGGCGGGCGACGCGCGTTGGAGGGAAGGGCCGGTGGCCATCACGGCCGTCCGCAGCCTTCAGCGACCCTCGGCGGCTGTCGGCAGCGGGCAATGCTACATGTTCAGCGCGCGTTTCGACACGGCCAGCGCCGCCTCGTGCATGACTTCCGAGCGTGAGGGGTGCGCATGCACGATGCGGGCGATGTCCTCGGCAGAGGCCTTGAACTCCATCGCCACCACCGCCTCGGCGATCAGCTCCGAGGCCTGGGCGTTGACGATGTGCACGCCGAGGATCTCGTCGGTCGTCGCATGCGCCAGCATCTTGACGAAGCCGCGCGGATCGCCGTGGCCCAGCGCACGGCCGTTGGCGGCGAAGGGAGACTGTCCCACGGCATAGGGCACGCCCTCGGCCTTCAGCGCCTGTTCCGTCTTGCCGACCCAGGCGATCTCCGGTGAGGTGTAGATGACCCACGGAATGGTGTCGTAATTGACATGGCCCTGCTGCCCGGCGATGAGCTCGGCCACCATGACGCCCTCCTCCTCTCCCTTGTGGGCCAGCATGGGGCCGCGCACCACGTCGCCGATGGCGTACACGTTCGCGAGATTGGTGCGGCAATGCCCGTCAACCTCGATGAACCCGCGGGCATCCACCTTCAGGCCCGCGGCCTCGGCGGCAAGGCCATCGGTGTTGGGCACGCGGCCCACCGACACGATCAGGCGGTCGCATTCCAGCGTGTGCGCAGCGCCGTCGAGCTCGTAGTCCACGGTGACACCCTTCTTGCCCTGCGCGATCCGGCCGATCTTCACGCCGAGGCGGATGTCGAGGCCCTGTTCGCGGGTGAAGATCTTCCAGGCTTCCCTGGCCACGCTCTCGTCGGCGGTTGCCAGAAAGCCGGGCAGGGCTTCGAGCACCGTGACCTGCGCACCCAGGCGGCGCCACACGCTGCCCAGCTCCAGGCCGATGACCCCGGCACCGATGACGCCCAGGCGCTTCGGAATGTCCCTGAATGCCAGCGCGCCGACGTTGTCGCAGATCCTGTCATTGTCAACAGCAACCCCGGGCAGATTGCGGGCCTTCGAGCCGGTCGCTATCACGACATGCGTCGCTTCGACAGCTTCGGCTACGCCCTCGCCGGCGACCTCCACGCTCCAGCCGGCCGCCGCCGGTCCGGCAA
>VGIE01000471.1 GCA_016867955.1 Betaproteobacteria bacterium | reverse complement strand
GCGGCGGACTCCCACGTGGAAATCCCGCGGGATGCTCGGTCGTTCGAGGAAATCGAAGCATCGGATCTGCTGCCCTACCGCGCGCTGATTCCGGCAGGCATGCAGGCCATCATGCCCGCGCACGTGATCTACACTGCGGTGGATCCTGATCCTGCAGGTTTTTCGCCTTTCTGGATCGGACGAATTCTGCGCAAACGGCTCAGTTTCAAAGGATTGGTATTCAGTGACGACCTGACGATGGAGGGAGCGGCGGTGGCCGGCGGCATTGCTGAACGCGCAGAGCGGGCCTTTGCGGCTGGCTGCGACATGGTGCTGGTATGCAATGCACCCGAACAGGCTCGTGCGCTGGTGCGGGACCTGCGTGGCAAGGTTCCGTCGCTGGATGCGCGGCTGGCGGGTAGCATGCGTGCGGCTGCCGAGGGAGCGGCGTCCGCTGCCATGGACACAGTGTATCGGGATGCGCTGGAGATTCTCTCGAACATGGGGACCTGACCCGCTGCCAATTCCGGCGCGGGCGACTTGCGGACTTGACAGAATTGGCTGCGAAGAAGCATCTGAAGTCCTTCAATCCATCCTGCACGGCGTGCCCGCGGCTGGCGGGGCACCTGCGCGAGCAACGATTGCGCTTCCCGACCTACTTCAACAGGCCGGTGCCGGCCTTCGGGGCGGCCAAGGGCGCGCTGCTGGTTGTAGGGCTGGCGCCCGGTCTGCATGGGGCCAATCGAACCGGACGCCCATTCACGGGAGACCACGCCGGCATTCTTCTGTATGAAACGCTGCACGAGTTCGGCTTTGCAAGCCATAAGGGTAGCGCAGAGGTAACCGACGGCCTGCAGCTGAAGGACTGCAGGATTACCAATGCCGTGAAGTGTCTTCCGCCGAAAAACAAACCCGAATCCCAGGAGGTCCTGCAATGTAACGCCTATCTTGCCGGCGAGATCCACGACTTCTCTCCTCGGGCGATCCTTGCGCTCGGCGTCGTGGCGCACAATGCGGTGTTGCGCGCGCTGGATTGCCGCATTGCCGGGTTTCCCTTTCGTCATGGTGCCCGACACAGCGTGGATACCGGGCGGGCGCCCGCGCGCGCGTCTGCCTTGATCTTCGACAGTTACCACTGTAGCCGGTACAACACGCAGACCAGGCGACTCACGCCTCAGATGTTCAAGGCGGTGTTCAGCGATATCGCACGTTCTCTGGCGGAGCAAACATGAGTCCGGCGGCCATAGACCCCGGGAAACCGGATGGTGGCGTGCCAGCCGGGGACGGGGCTCCAAAACACACGGCGTCTGACGGCACTGCAGCCGACGGAAATGCATCGGATTGCGCGGCATTCGACAGCACCATGATCATCGCGACATTGCCCTCGCGGCCGGGGGTGTACCGGATGCTGGATGCCGGTGGCATGGTGCTCTACGTCGGAAAGGCGAAGAACCTCAAAAAACGGGTGTCGTCGTATTTCCAGAAGAGCGGGCTATCGCCGAGGATAGCGATGATGGTCAGCCAGGTAGGTCGCATCGAGGTGACAGTCACTCAGTCGGAGGGCGAGGCGCTGATTCTGGAAAACAACCTGATCAAGTCGCTGACGCCGCGCTACAACATCCTGTTCAGGGACGACAAGTCCTATCCTTACCTGATGCTCAGCGGGGAGGCGTTTCCCCGGTTAAGTTTCTTTCGTGGCTCGCTGGACAAGTCGCACAGGTATTTCGGCCCCTTTCCTCATGCGGGTGCAGTTCGCGAAAGCATCCAGCTGTTGCAGCGCGTTTTCCAGCTCAGGACCTGCGAAGACGCCGTGTTCAGAAACCGCTCGAGGCCCTGTTTGCTGCACCAGATCAGGCGCTGCTCGGCGCCATGCGTGGGGCGCGTGACAGCCGCTGAGTACGCCGAAGACGTGAAGAACGCAGCGCTGCTGCTTGAAGGCAGGGGCAACGACCTGGTCGATCGCCTGACGGAGCGCATGCACGAAGCGTCCGGGCAACTGCGCTTCGAGGCAGCGGCCATGTATCGCGACCAGATCCAGGCGTTGTCGCAGATGCTGCAGCGACAGGTTGCGGACACCGGCGTGGATGTCGACGTGGACGTGATCGCGCAGGTCATCGAAGACGGCAGGAGTTGCGTAAATCTGGTCATGATCCGAGGCGGCCGCCAGCTCGGGGATCGCAGCCTCTTCCCGGTCAATACGGAGGGAATGAGCGAAGGGGACGTGCTGCGGGCGTTCATCGGCCAGCAGTACCAGGACCGGCCAGTACCACGGCTGATCGTGTGCCCCGGCATTGACGAGCCCGGGGAAATGGCGTCGCTACTTGGCAACCTCGCCGGATACCGAGTGCAGGTGGTGTCGCGCCCAAATGGCGTGCGGCGCGTGTGGGCAGCCATGGCCGAGGAAAACGCACGGCAGGCGTTGCGCGCGCGCCTGTCCGAGCGCAGCAGCCACGAGGCGCGCCTTGCCAGTTTGCGTGCGCTGCTCGACCTGCCTGAGACGGCACGGCGCATCGAATGCTTCGACATCAGCCATACGCAGGGCGAGGCGACGGTTGCATCCTGCGTCGTCTTTGCCGGTTCCGAGATGAGCCG
>VGIE01000470.1 GCA_016867955.1 Betaproteobacteria bacterium | reverse complement strand
ACGGGTTGTCGCCGCTCTCCGGAGATTGCCGCAGGCTGGCGATGATAGGGGCCTGGGTGTCGATGAGGGCGCGCTGGCGCGCGAGCCGCTGCAGCACCCACGCACTGCCCCAGATCGAGACCAGCTGCACGAAGATGAGGTTGAAGCTGAACAGCCGGGCCAAAGTCCACAGCGTCCAGCCGACCGCCAGCGCCACGATACCGAGACGTACCGCGCCGAGCCTCCAACGGCCAATGCGCGCGACGAGCCCCAGCAGCACGAAGCTGCCAATGATATAGAGCTGCCACAGCACAACCTTCATCGCTGAATCCGCCTACTACTTGCTGCCTTGCAGCGCTTGGCGCAGCACGTCGAGCAGTTCGGGCTCCTCCTCGGATGAGAACCGCAGTGGCCGGCACAAGGCCATCGTCGTCAGGCCCAGGCGCGCCATGCGTATGCCGACCGTCAGGCTCTCCGCCGCTTGGGTGGCCAGAACGCCCGCGATCCGGTTGGCGATGTGCTCGGTCCAGGTTCGGCCGATGACCTCGATGGCGGCGCCGACGCTCGCCGTCACCAACGCGCTACGCAGCAGCCTGAACACGGCGATGCTATTCGGCCGGTGCCCATATATCTGGGCGACCTCGCGGATCATGAACGCAGCAAAGCCCGCCTCACTATCCTCGTCTGCAGTCCAGGATGCAGTGCGCCCAGCCACTACGCCAGCCAATGCCAGTCGATCTACCAGATACGTCGCGCACACGCCGGCCAGGTAGCCTTCCGCTTCGCGCAACATGCAACCGCCTCTCCCGTCCAGAATCGCGGCCGCAAGAATCGGGGCGAACTCATCTTCCTGGAGAGGTTTTAGGCAGGGTTCGGGCATAGCCGGAGGCTATCGTACCCACGAGAACAATACAAGAATATAGAGTCATCTGATCGGCGTCGCTTTCCGCATGGGTGCCTGGTCACCGCGATTCTTCGATGCCGGTGGGACGGGTTCCCAACGGCCCATTCGTGTCCACGGCGGAGGATGAACGCCGGGATTTCCGACACGTCCAATCCACCATCTTTCAGACAGCCCGCCTCTCGGTCACAATGACCACATGCCCTGGGAAGAGATCAACGCCGCGCAGCTCCGCGTCACCATGCTCGACATCGAGCCGGCAATCTGGCGCCAGATTGTCGTGCCGTGGCGCTTCCACCTCGGCCAACTGCACCGGGTCATCCAGGCAGCGTTGGGCTGGACCGATTCTCACCTCCATGAGTTCAATATCGGCGGGTTGCGCTACGGCCACCCCGATCAAATCGGCGAGTCAGATTACGAAAATGACGCTCGTTCATTTGATGAGACTGAGGTTCGGCTTCGTGATTTCGGCCATACGCTCGATCAAAGCTTCCTCTACGTCTATGATTTCGGTGACAACTGGCAGCACCGCATAACCTTCGAGCGGCTGATTGCCCTCGATCCCGCACCGCGCAGTGCCTCCTGCATCGCAGGCGCGCGAGCCCGTCCGCCCGAGGATGTCGGGGGCACTTCGGAGTACGAGAGGTTCCTCCAGATAGTCTCCGACACCAGCCATCCCGAGCATCGCGAGATCCTGACCTGGTGCGGCGGTCGTTTCGATCCAGAATCCTTCAACCTCGACCGCACAAACCGCGATGTTGCCGCAGCACTTCGTGCCAGCCGTCGCATCCGTCGTCGACAGTGACTGATCGTCCTCTCCCCCGCCACTGGCCTTGAATAAAACACGCCATATGTCGAGCGACCTCGTCATCACTGAGAAGAGCAGCCAAGCCAGGGATGTCCGTGCCGCGGTCGGGAATCGGTATGGCCCGATCCTGCCGGCCGAGGGGCACTTGATCACCCTGCGTGAGCCGGAGGAGGTGAACCCCGCCTGGAAGCAATGGACGCCGGTTCTGCTGCGACCCGAGGGTCTTTTTGGAACCAAGCCTGCGACAGGCGGGAACAAGGCGAGCAAGCTCCAGGCTATCAAGGCAGCGCTCCGCGCGGCCCGGCGCGTCTGGCTTGCCACCGACTGCGACCGCGAGGGCCAGTTGATTGGTCAGGAGATCCTGGAGTTCTGCCACTTCCGCGGTGACGTGATGCGGGTGATGTTCACCGCTCAGGATCCGCAGACCATCCGCGACGCTTTTGCCGAGGCAAAGCCCAATGCCGAGTATGGCAACCTGTACGCGGCTGCGGTGGCGCGACAGCAGTCCGACCAGATTTACAATCTCTCTCTCACTCGCACCGCCACCGTCCTGATTGGTCGCGGTCAGCGCGCGGTGATCGGGATCGGCCGGGTCAAGACACCGACTCTCGCGATTGTCTGCCGGCGGGAACTGGAGATCCGGGCTTTCCGTCCGGAGACCTACTTCGAGGTCACGGCGACGGCGCAGGCAGAGGGGGGGACCCTCATCATGCGGCATGCCCCGCCGGAGAGAATCCTCAAGGCCGAGGTTGCAACAGCGATCGCCGCTCGCGCCGACGGCTTCATCGGCCCGCTATCGGTCAAGGTGGAGGAGAAGCGCCAGGCACCGCCGCGACTGCACGACCTGCCTTCGCTGCAGAAGCTTTGCAGCTCGCGGTTCGGATGGACC
>VGIE01000469.1 GCA_016867955.1 Betaproteobacteria bacterium | reverse complement strand
CATTGTTTCGGAAGCCGAGCTCACCGGCGTACTGGCCGAGTTTGCCAGGGCCGGCGGCCCATCCGTGACCAATGCGATCCTGGAGGAGTTCGCGCGCGGGTTTTCCGCGCGCTACGGCGGTACGGGTGAATCCCCCGACACAGAGGTCAAGGCCGCCGCCGAGCTGTCGGCGATGGCCCTCGGACGGGCGATGGCAACAAATGCGGTGGCAAGCCTGAAGCACTCGCTTGGGAAGAGGCATGCCGATGCGGAACCCGATCCACCAAAGTAGAACGTCGCGACGCGCGCCGAAACGTGTTTATCGAATCCCGTGATCTGACCTTAGGGAAACGCGGGGCCTGCTCATGAAAATGATGCAGGCGCCGGATATTTTCATCATTTGTTGGGGAGCACGCACATGGCCAAGAGTTTGAGAGTGGCGAGCGGAAGCAATCCTGGCGGCGTGCCCGCCGGCATGAGTCCCGAGGAATGGCAGGCGCGCTGCGAACTGGCCGCCTGTTACCAGCTCACCGACCTGTACCGCATGTCCGACATGGCGGGCACGCACATCTCGCTGCGCGTGCCGGGCCCGGAGGACCACTTCCTGCTGAACCCCTTCGGCTGGCTGTTCGACGAGATCACGGCCTCGTCGCTGCTCAAGGTTGATGTCGAGGGCAATGTGATTGCGGGCAGCAGCGAGAAGCTCAACTTTGCCGGCTTCGTCATCCACAGCGCAATCCACATGGCGCGCCCCGAGCTGGTTTGCGTCATGCACACCCACACCCGCGCCAACAACGGCGTCGGCATGCAGAAGGAAGGGCTTCTGCCCATCACGCAGAAGGCACTGCTGATGTACCACTTCGTGCGCTACCACGAGTTCGAGGGCGCGGCGCTCAACCTTGGCGAGCGCGAGCGCATCCTCTCCGACATGGGCGAGGACGGCCGCGCCATGATCCTGCGCAACCATGGCGCGCTGACCGTCGGGCGCAGCGTCGGCGAGGCGTTTTCCTGGATGTACAAGCTGGAGATGGCCTGCCAGCACCAGATCGACGGCCTCGCCGGCAACCGCGAGCTGCACTGGCCGACCAGGGACGTCATCGACACCACCATCGCTCAGGGCCGCAAGCTGTTCGAGCCCGGCGGCCACGCCGAGCCCGGCAAGCTCGAATGGGCCGCGCTGGTCCGCAAGCTCGAGCGCGAGCGCGGCACGTCCTATCGCACCTGACACCCAACCGGAGAATCGCCATGGGCCAGACCAAGTCGCAGCACGTCCGCAGCCAGCTCAAGCACCCCGTCGTCGACGCCGACGGCCACTGGCTGGAGCTGCATCCGGTGTATGCCGACTACCTTGCCGACGTCGGCGGCCCAAAGGCTGCCGACCGCTACCGCGAGGCGGTGAAGAACGCGCCCGGCTACGGCGGCGGCCGGCTGCTCACGCCGGAGATGCGCATGACCAAGCGCGTCCGCAAGCAGGGCTGGTGGACGCAGCCGGTGAACGCGCGCGACCGCGCCGCCTACACGCTGCCCAGGCTGATGCGCCAGTCGCTGGACGAATGGGGCATCGACGTGGCGCTGATCTATCCGACCATCGGCTTCCTGCTCCTCAAGCTCATTCAAGACCTCGAACTGCGCCAGATCGCCGTGCGCGCCTTCAACACCATGGCGGTCGACATGTTCGGACCCTACGGCGACCGCCTGATTCCGTCCGGGATCATCTCGCTCGATTCGCCCGCGGAGGCGCTGTCCCAGCTCGAGGACGCCGGGAAGCTCGGCCTCAAGCTACTGGTGATGAACGGCACCGCGCAGCGCCCGATCGAAGGCGACGCCGACATTCCGGTGGACAAGCGCCGCTACTACTTCGATGCCTACGGCATTGACAGCCCGTACGACTACGACCCGGTTTGGCAGAAGCTGATCGACATGAAATGCGCCCTCACCGTGCACACCGGCACCATGGGCTGGCCGGACCGCACCTCGCCGACCAGCTTCGTGCACAACCACATGGGCCATTTCGCGCAAAGCCACCACCTCACCGCGCGCGCCCTGTTCATGGGCGGCGTGACGCAGCGCTTCCCGCAGTTGAAGGTCGGCTTTCTCGAGGGCGGCGTGGGCTGGGCCTGCAACCTGTACGGTGACATCATCGGCCACTGGAAGAAGCGCAATCGCCGCCACATGGAGGAGCACCACAACCCGCTGAAGCTCGACCGCGCCCTGATGCGCAAGCTGATGGAGGAGAACACGACCGGCGACCGGCACTTCGCCGGCAAGTTCGACGATATTTTCGGGCGCAACCTCGACGTGTCCGAGCCCGACCTTACTGCCGAGGAGCAGTACGCGCGCGACAAGGACAGCGACGACTTCCACGGCGTGAAGATCGAATCGGTGGCCGACGTTCGGCGCCTGTTCACCAGCAATTTCTACTTCGGCTGCGAGGCTGACGACCCCATGAACGTCATGGCGTTCAACGCGGCGGCCGGCCTCAAGGTCAAGGCCATGATGGGCTCGGACATCGCCCACTTTGACGTGCCCGATCCCACCGAGGTGCTGGAGGAGGCCTGGGAAATGGTCGAACATGGCCTCATCACCGAGAACGACTTCCGCGAGTTCA
>VGIE01000468.1 GCA_016867955.1 Betaproteobacteria bacterium | reverse complement strand
GTTCCTGCCGCTCGCCGGGCGCGGCTCGGCCATCGAGGAGCACTCTGTCGAAGAGGGCCTGGAATTCCACCTCGCCGTCGGCGCGCTGGTCGAGAACCGCGTGCGCGCCTTCATGCTGATGATGCCCGGGCAGGTGCTGGTCGAGCGCATCATGAGCCGGCTCGATAGGCAGCAGCTCGAGGAGCCCTTCGTTGACGACCACGAAGCCATTGCCAGGGCCATCATCGACGGCAACGCCGCGCGCGCCGGCAAGCTCATGCGCCAGCACTACCGCCACCTGCAGGACTATTTCCGCACCTACTGGCCGCAGGAGGTCACGGACAGGATCCAGGGACGCTAGCGACCGCGAAGCGGCGGACCTGACCTGCCCAGGTTTCTTGGTCTAGCCATAGCTTGAGAGAATGGCTTTCGCTAACCAGCGAGGAGCCCATGAGCAAGAGCCGTTTCACCGAAGAACAGATGGTCGCAATCTTTCGGGAGGCCGACCGCACCCCGATTGCCGAGGTCTCCAAGAAGCACAAGGTCAGCGAGCAAAGCATCCATGTCCGGCGGCGCAAGTTCCGCGACGATTGCCTGTCGCTGGAATGGTTCCGCACCCGTGTCAAGGCCCGCGTCGTCATCGAGTCCTGGCGTTGTCACTACAGCCAAGTTCGTCCGCATCCGAGCCTCAAATATCTGACGCCGATCGAATTCAAAACGCATTACCATCCCGGCCATCAGGGAGCCGTTCCCCAACCATGAATGGTTCAAAGATCCTTCGGCTGGTCAACCCGACTGAACGGTTAGGCCGGATGGGCCGGAGTTCATTGTTGTTTTCTTTGCAGACATTCAGATTCAGTCCTGTCCAAGTGGGGGTGACGTATTGTTGGGGCAAATTGCAAGTGATCTTTATGCGATCGTCCGACGATCGACCTGGCAGGTTTCCAGCGCAGTAGCGATGGGTAGGTCTGCTCAGAATTGCTATCAGTGCCTTTGGTGGTCGATCTGAATCACCAAGAAAGTCTGAATGCACCACACGTTTGAAGAGGTGAAAGCATGGCCATGTTGGAAATCGCACCCAATACGCCCGTGCTGCTCGGTGCCGGACAGTTCACCGAACGCCTTGGCGCCACGGACTACCGCGCGCTGGCCCCGTATGAATTGGCTGCCGAGGCCTCGCGGCGCGCCTTCGCCGATGCGCTGTCGCTGGAAAAGCTCGCCCCCCACGTCGACCTGATCTTCACCGCGCGCACCTTCGAGGACACCGGCGGCATCGGTGGCGTGCCCTTCGGCCGCAGCAGCAATTTCCCGCGCTCGATCGCCAGGCGCCTGGGCCTCGCGCCACGCCATCTGGGAGAAATCCGGCGGTGAATCGGCGCAGAAGATCTTCAGCGAAACCTGCGAGCGCATCGCCGCGGGCGAATTCCGCCTGGCGCTGGTGACCGGGGCGGAGGCCATCTTGACCATGTGCAATGCCCTCGCGCAGGGGCAGAAGCTCGACTGGTCGGAGGCGCTGGAGGGACAGGTGGAAGACCGCGGCTGGGGCCTGGCCGGCGCGCGCTCGCGCTACCTGCTGCAGCACGGCATCCTCGGCGCGCACATCGGCTACGCCATGCTCGAGCACGCGCGCCGCGCGCGCATGGGACTCACCCGTGAAGCCTACGCGCTGGAGCAGATGGGCAAGCTGTTCGCGCCGTTCACGCGCGTGGCCGAAGCCAACCCCCATTCCTCGTCGGCGACGAAAAGCCGCACCGCCCAGGAACTGGTCACGCCGACACCGAACAACCGCATCATCGCCGATCCCTACACGCGCATGCTGGTGTCGCGCGACCAGGTGAACCAGGCTGCGGCGCTCATCCTCACCTCGGCGGGCATGGCGCACAGATGCACGCTGGCACGCGCGAGGAAGTGACCGTGGCGCTGCAGGCCTACACCGCGGGATCGGTGGAACGCGTGCTGCGCCACGCCTATAAACTTGCCCGCGGGCGCCGCCGCCGGCTCACCGTGGTGACGCAGGCCAACAGCATCCAGGCCCACTCCATCTGGACGCGCATTGCATGCGAACTCTCCGCCGAGTATCCCGGAGTCGAACTCGAAGACGTTTACCCGGATGCCATGGCTGCGCGCATGGTCATGGAACCGGACAGCATCGACGTGGTGGCGACCACGCTGTGGATCGGCGGCACGCTGAGCGACCTGCTGGGTGCCGTGGTGGGCGGCATTGGCCTGATCGGCTCGTGCCGGATCAACCCTGGGCGGCGCTTCGGCCTGTTCGAACCTGCACATGGCTCGGCGCCCAAGTACACCGGCCGGAACGTCGTCTCACCGCTCGCCACTTTCCGCGCGCTGGCCATGCTTCTCGAGTACATCAAGGAGGCGCCCTCGGCGCGCCGCATCGAGGCGGCCATCGCAAGAGCGATTGCCACGGGCGGAATCCGCAGCGTCAGCACGCGCGGGCCCACGCGCACCACCGAGGCCACGGACGCGGTGATCGCCTGCCTCTGACCCTGGCAGCCTGCCTCAAGGCGCGCAACTTGTCACGTAGGGCTGGGCACAGGGATCCTGGACACCGTACACTGGAGACTGCAATGGGTGCCAACGCACAGAC
>VGIE01000467.1 GCA_016867955.1 Betaproteobacteria bacterium | reverse complement strand
GGCGCTGTCGGCTTTCTATCACGACTCGCTCGACATCAATAACCCGGAACACCGCAAGATTTCGGCTTTCCGCCTCATCGCGAAAATCCCGACCATCGTGGCGATGACCTACAAGTATTCGATGGGTCAGCCGTTCGTGTACCCGCGCAACGACCTGACTTACAGCGAAAACTTCATGCGCATGATGTTCGCGGTGCCGGCCGAGGAGTACAAGCTGAACCCGGTCCTGGTGCGCGCGTTCGACCGCATCCTCATCCTGCATGCCGACCACGAGCAGAATGCCTCGACTTCGACGGTACGCCAGGCCGGTTCATCGGGCGCAAACCCCTTCGCCTGCATGGCGGCGGGCATCGCCTGCCTGTGGGGCCCGGCACACGGCGGCGCCAACGAGGCATGCCTCAACATGCTTGAGGAAATCGGCGACGCCTCGAAGATTCCCGAATTCATCAGGCAGGTGAAGGACAAGAATTCCAATGTCAAGCTGATGGGCTTCGGCCATCGCGTCTACAAGAACTACGACCCGCGCGCCAAGCTGATGCGCGAGACCTGCCACGAGGTGCTGAACGAACTGGGGCTGCACGACGACCGGCTGTTCAAGCTTGCCATCGCGCTGGAAAAAGTGGCGCTCGAGGACGAGTACTTCGTGTCGCGCAAGCTCTACCCGAACGTGGACTTCTACTCGGGCATCGTGCAGCGCGCGCTGGGCATCCCGGTGGCAATGTTCACTTGCATCTTCGCGTTGGCGCGCACGGTGGGCTGGATCGCGCAGTGGGCCGAGATGGTCGGCGACCCGGAGAACAAGATCGCGCGCCCGCGCCAGCTCTATGCCGGCGCACCGAACCGCAATGTCCAGCCGATCGACAAACGCTGATAAATTGATGCGGGAGTTGCCATCCCGTCTGCGCCGGACGGGGATATCCTGACAATGCGGCATGGGAGACCGGGATGAGCGCGCTGAAGCAATGGCTTTCCAACTCGCACCTGTTCGGCGCCAACGCCCCGTTCATCGAGGATCTCTACGAGACGTGGCTCGATAACCCGCAGTCGGTCCCGGAGCAGTGGCGGGACTATTTCGACAAGATGCAGGCGCTGCCCGGGGCCGGCCCGGGCGGCATGGCACGCGACGTCGCGCATGCGCCGGTGGTGCAGGCGTTCGCGCTGCAGGCCAGGGCCGGCGGACGCGCGCACGCCATGGCGGGCGAACTCGACCGCAAGCAGGTGTCGGTCATCCAGCTGGTCGCCGAATACCGCTTTCGCGGCGTGTTTCTCGCGCAATTGGACCCTCTGCAGCGCCGCGAGCGCCCTCACATCGCCGAGCTCGAGCCCGCCTACTACGACCTCACCGAGTCCGACATGGACACGGTGTTCAATTCCGGCTCGCTGATCGGCCCCGAACTGGCACCGCTGCGCGACATCATCCGCGCGCTGCAGGATACCTACTGCGGCACTTTCGGCGTCGAATACATGTACCTCAGCAGCCGGGAGGAAAAGCGCTGGGTCCAGGAGCGCATCGAGCCGGTGCGCGCCAAGCCGCAGTTCACCGCCGACTACAAGCGCCACATCCTCGAGCGCCTGACGGCGGCCGAAGGCCTGGAGAAGTACCTGCACACGCGCTATGTCGGCCAGAAGCGCTTCTCCCTCGAAGGCGGCGATACGCTGATCCCGATGCTCGACAACCTGCTGCAGCGCGCCGGCGAGGCCGGGGTGCAGGAACTGGTGCTGGGCATGGCGCACCGCGGACGTCTCAACGTGCTGGTCAACACCCTGGGCAAGATGCCCAAGGACCTGTTCTCCGAGTTCGAGGGCAAGCACGACGACAGCCTGCTTGCGGGCGACGTCAAGTACCACCAGGGCTTTTCGTCCGACATCATGACGCCGGGCGGGCCGATGCACCTCACACTGGCCTTCAACCCGTCGCACCTGGAAATCGTCAATCCGGTGGTGGAAGGCTCGGTGCGCGCGCGCCAGCACCGTCGCAAGGACCGCACCGGCAAGGAAGTCCTTGCGGTGCTGATCCATGGCGACGCCGCCTTCGCCGGCCAGGGCGTGGTGATGGAAACGCTGAACCTGTCCAACACGCGAGGCTACGGCACCGCCGGTACGGTGCACATCGTGGTCAACAACCAGATCGGCTTCACCACTTCGGACCCGCGTGACAGCCGATCGACGCTGTACTGCACCGATGTGGCGAAGATGGTCGAGGCGCCGATCTTCCACGTCAACGGCGACGATCCCGAGGCCGCGGTGATGGCCATCGAACTGGCGCTGGACTACCGCACTCGGTTCAGGAAGGACGTGGTCGTGGACCTCGTCTGCTTCCGCAAGCTCGGCCACAACGAGCAGGACGAGCCGATGGTCACCCAGCCGCTGATGTACAAGATCATCAACCAGCATCCGGGTACCCGCAAGTTGTATGCCGACAGGCTGGTCGCGCAGGGCGTGATCCAGGCGGGAGACGCGGAGAAGCTGGTCGCCGGCTACCGCCAGGCCATGGACGGTGGCTACCACACCAACAAGACCATTCTCTCCAACTACAAGCCGCCCTACGCGGTGGACTGGTCGCCATACCGGAACACCCGCTGGGACGAG
>VGIE01000466.1 GCA_016867955.1 Betaproteobacteria bacterium | reverse complement strand
GGCGTTGCCGGAGGGGCGGCGATCGCCGTAGCCACCGTCGCCGCCGCTGCGTCCGCCACCGCCCGTGTTGCGGCGGGCCGGCTTGTTGGCAGGCGCGCGCGCGAAGCTCTGCGTCGGCTCGAAACCCGGGATCACCACCTGGTCGATGCGCTTGTTGATGAGGCGTTCGATCGACATCAGCAGCGAGCGGTCCTCGGCGCACACCAGCGAGATCGCGTCGCCGGTCGCGCCGGCGCGGCCGGTGCGGCCGATGCGGTGCACGTAGTCTTCCGACACGTTCGGCAGGTCGTAGTTTACCACGTGCGGCAGGGCGTCGATGTCGATGCCGCGGGCGGCGATGTCGGTGGCGACCAGCACCTGCAGCTCGGCGTCCTTGAAGCGCTTGAGCGCGCGCATGCGCTGCGGCTGGCTCTTGTTGCCGTGGATGGCGTCGGCGTCGATGCCGTCGCGGCCGAGCTGCCCGGCGAGGCGGTCGGCGCCATGCTTGGTCTTGCAGAACACCAGCACCTGGCGCCAGTCGTTGTCCTTCACCAGCCTGGCGAGCAGCTCACGTTTCCTGTGCTTGTCCACGAAGTGCGCGACCTGGGTGACCAGTTCGATCGGCGCATTGCGGCGCGCCACCTCGACGGTGACCGGGTCGCGCAGGAACTGGCCCGACAGGGTGCGGATCTCGTCGGAGAATGTCGCCGAGAACAGCAGTGTGTGGCGCTCCCTGGGCAGGAGCGCGTGGATCTTGCGGATATCGTGGATGAAGCCCATGTCGAGCATGCGGTCGGCTTCGTCCAGCACCAGGATCCCGATGTTGCGCAGGTCGAGCGTACGCTGCTGCACGTGGTCGAGCAGGCGGCCCGGCGTGGCGACGACGATGTCGATGCCGCGGCGCAGCGCCTGTACCTGCGGCTGAAAGCCGACGCCGCCGTAGATGGTGGTCGAGGTCAGGCGCAGGTGCTTGCCGTAGGTGCGGATGCTGTCCTGCACCTGGGCGGCGAGTTCGCGTGTGGGCACCAGCACGAGGGCGCGCGGCAGGCGGGGCGCATGAGCCCCGTTTGCGCCAGAACCTTGACGCCGCGGGTTGCGGTCGGCCGGCCCGGCCGACAGGCGCTGCAGCATGGGCAGCGTGAAGCCGGCAGTCTTGCCGGTGCCGGTCTGCGCGGCGCCCAGCAGGTCGCGGCCGGCCAGGATCGGCGGGATGGCCTTCACCTGGATGGGGGTAGGGTCCGTATAGCCCTGTTCGGCGACGGCGCGCAGCAGTTCGGGTGTGAGGCCCAATGCGGCAAAGCCGGCGGCCGCAGTGGTTGTGACGGCAGCCGCAGTCGGTATCGATGCAACTGGCGAAACGGATGAAACCGAGGGCGAGCCCTCGTGATGCGGGGTACGGGAAGTAATGATGATCTCCTGATATCGGCCCGGGCCCGTGCCATGCACATGCCAAACCGGTTCAGGCAGATGGATGCTGCTATTGGGAAATTCGGGGGGGCGGGAACCGAATGCGGGTAAACCCGCTGAACCGCGAAACCACGAAAGGGCTGGGACGCTAACCGGAAGAACGCGAAACGCAAACCTTGGCCGGATTATACACGAGGCATGCGGCCAAAAACCCTGATTTTCCGTTATTTTTTGTCCCAGCCCGCGATATCGGACATGTCGACTTCGAATTTGGTGGCGGTCGGGATGGCGTCGATCTCGCTCTGCTTCCTGGCCTTCTCGAAGGTCTCGGCGAGCTTGATGCACATCTTGGCGAGATTCTCGGGATTGGGCTTGGTGGCCGAGGAGGCAGCCCCCGCCGGAAACATCACGCGCCCGACGAGTTCGACATAGAGACGTTCAGCGAGCGTGGCGCCCGAGGCTTCTGCATGCATGATGGATTCTCCGGGGTGGGTTCGCTGCGATGGTACCCCGAATTCCCCGGACGCCCGATGGCTGCACCTGCGATGACGACGGCAATCCTGGCGATGGCAGCGCTCAGCGCCGCAGCTCGTCGGCGAGGAGTTCGAGGGCGGCGCGAGCGAACGCGCGCATGTTGGCCAGGCGGTCGGCCAAGCCTGTCTCGAGCGTGAGGGCTGTCCCGGTTGCGCCCGCAGGCCCGGCGACGGCGATGCAGGTGTGGCCGGCGACATCGCCATAGGGATTGCCCGTCGGCCCGGCGGCGCCGGTTTCCGACAGGCCCCAGGTGGCGCCGAGGTTGTCGCGCGCCGTGCGCGCCAGCAGCAGCGCATAGGGCTCGCTCGCCGAGCGGATGCCGCGCATGGCCTCGTCGGCGATGTTCACGACGCTGCGCCGCGCCTGCCTTGTATACGGCACGGCACCGCCCATGAAATACGCCGACGCGCCGGGCACGGCGAGCAACGCCGCCGCGATCAGCCCGCCCGAGGAGGTCTCGGCCACGGCGACGGTCTCGCGCCGCGCCTTGAGCAGGCGCGCGACCGCTTCGGCCGCCGGGAGCAGCGTCTGCATGGTCAGGAGCTGCAGGACAGCGCCGAGCAGCCGGGCTTGTGGCGCGCCCATTCGGGGCGGCGCGCGGCCAGCTCGTCGTGTTCAGGCTGCTCGTCGTAGGGGCGCTCGAGCACGGCCATGAGGCGCTCGAGGACGGAGGCGT
>VGIE01000465.1 GCA_016867955.1 Betaproteobacteria bacterium | reverse complement strand
CCCCAGGCTGCGTTGCACCGCACGATTTGGCCATTCTCCCGCTCCCTGGTCCCGGTTTGACGGCGCGCAATGAGGCTTATGTCGCCCCACGAGCCGCTATTGGTAAAACACAAGTCCCTTGCGCACCTCGGCCCTGATCTCGCGAAGCCCGAGATCCTCCTTCTTGCATCCGCCCGCTAAAGAAGCATCGGGCCTGGTTATCGACGTGCAGCGGCCGGTGGTTTCATAAGCCCAGAGATGGAAGGGACAAGTCAGCGTACGCGCGTTGCCCTTGCGAGCAGAGACGATCTTTGCTCCTCGATGCGAGCAGGCGTTCAAGAAACATCGAATCCGCTTGTCATTCCCTCGAACAAGGATCAGAGGCGTGCCGACCAGATCGATCGTCCGGAAATCGTGAATGTCGCGCAGCTCGGTCTCGTGGCAGACCAGCAGCCATACCTTGCCGAAGATGTTCCTGGCCGACGGCGCGCTGGTGACGGCGCTGCTGCGGAACGATCCGTCCTACGCGCGCTCGGCGGCCGAGACGCTGCTGCGAGCTAGCGGCGCTCGGTTTTCAGACTGATCCGCCCTAGATGGGCTTGATCGCCCCGCGACGGACCAGCTCTTCAAGCTGCTGAATATCGCGGTCGACCACCGTTCGCAGCTCTTCAGGGGTCGATGCCTTCGGCTCGATTCCACCTTCCGTCAGCCGCGTCCTTACATCCGCCTGATCAAGCGCCCAGCGCATATCCGCATTCAGCTTCGCTTGAATGTCGCGCGGCGTGCGAATCGGCGTAAAGAGCCCGTACCAACTCGTAACTTCAAACGTCGTCAGACCGGACTCCCTTATGGTCGGAACATCCGGAAGCATCGACAAGCGCTTCGCGCCGGTAACGCCGATCGCCCTGAGTTTGCCACTCTGTATGAGCGGCAATACGGGCGTGACGGGGGTGAAGTACACCGACACCCTGCCTGCAACGATGTCGGCAATCAGGTTGCCGATGTTCTTGTACGGCACCATTTCTATCGGAAGCCCGGTGATGCTCTTTAAGACCTCCATGCCGATTTGACCGGCGGATCCAACCGTTGTCGCGCCGTAGTACAGCTTGCCGGAATTCTCCTTTGCATGGCGGACCAAGTCCAGAACTGTCTTCACCGGGATAGTCGGATTCACGACGATCACCGCCTCGGCGAATCCAATCAACGTCACGGGCGCGAGATCCTTGCGGGGATCGAACGCCGGCGTTGGCGCCACGACCGCATTCCCAGCCAGCGTCTGAAGGGCAAAGTAGATCGTGTAGCCATCCGGGGCCGCATTGACCACCGCCTCGGTTCCCATGTTTCCGTTCGCCCCCGGGCGATTCTCGATGACGACCTGCTGTCCCCAACGCTCCGAGAGCTTCTGCCCGACGACGCGCGCGACGAAGTCGTTCTGCCCTCCCGCAGCAAACGACACGATGCCCCGAACGGGTTTGGAAGGATAGCTTTGCGCCAAGCCGGAGGATGTGAATCCGGCAGCGATCAAAGTGACGGCGGTCCAGACTGCAAAGCGACGCAATTGCATTAGGCTGCTCCTTGCTTAGATAGGTTGGTCCCGGTGCCAAAACCTGAAGCCCTTGCCTCCTCCTGCGGGTGACCTTCTAGTACGGTACCCCTCCTCTCACAATCGTTCGGTAGATCAGCCTGCGTTGAGGCAGCGCGTAGTTCCCGACGCCCTGATGGATGGAAGAGCAGTTGTCCCAGATCAGGACGTCTCCCACGGCCCATTTGTGCACTGATCTGAATTGAGCCTGGCTCATGAAGTCGAACAGATAGGCGAGCAGATCGTCACTTTCCTCCTGCGGCATGTCCAGGACATGGGAGGTAAATCCCCAGTTGACGTAGAGACATTTCTTGCCGGTGAAAGGATGGGTCCGAACAACGGGGTGAACCACGCCGTCCAGCCCGGCGGTTTCCTTCCCTTTCAGCTTCATGAAGTTGCCCTGCTTTTTCGGCTTGAGAGCGTGATGCATCGCCTTGAGCCCCGAAATGCGCCGCTTCACGTCTTCCGGCAGCGCTTCGTAGGCCTTCGTGGTGCTCGCGAACTCCGTATCTCCAAGCGGCCGGCCATTGGCGTCGAAAGGCACCTCCGCGGCATGAAGTATGGAAACGCGACTCGGGTGGTGCGTATAGGAAAGATCTGTATGCCAAAACTGCGCGGCGTCCACGGCGCCCAACGGCTCGCCGCGCTCATCCAGGATGTTGGAAAGGATGTAGATCTCCGGGCAGTCCTTCTTCGCGTGCCGGAGAATCGGGTGAATTTCCAGATGGTCGCCCCAGAGCCGGCTGAATGCCATCTGCCCCGGATCGTCAAGCCGCTGGTTGCGAAAGCAGAGAAAACCATGCTTGTGCAAAGCCGCTTCGACGTCCTGAAACGCCGCATCCGGCATTGGAGCGGACAGATCGACGCCTCGGATTTCTGCTCCCAAAGCAGCCGGCAGGGGGTCGACAACCACAGGCGAATGACGCATGGACCTCCTGTTCGCTAGCCGTATTCTCCGTTTAAGTATATAAGTAGCAAAAATATGTATGCAAGAAATTCGGACGTGACGGCAACGGATAGGAAAATCTATCCGCCCCTGGCCGCGGG
>VGIE01000464.1 GCA_016867955.1 Betaproteobacteria bacterium | reverse complement strand
TACCGTGCCCTCGTGCTCGTTCCCATGCCTTGCTCTCTCCTTGCCGATCATTTTGAACCACTCAGCAAGGGATCCGGTTTTCAGGGGCAAGGTCAGCCAGGTCCCGCGTCGGCCTGCATGAAGGCCAGCAGTCGAGCATTGTACTCGTCGGGCATCTCGTACTGGGCCCAGTGCCCGGCGCCTTCGAGCAGCGCGGTGAGCACCTGTGGGGCGGCCGCACGGATCTGCGCAAGGCGCCACTCCACCGAGGGCTGCTGCAGCACGTCGCCACTGCCCATCAACACCTGCAGCGGGCAGCGTACCTGTCGCAGGGCATCGAGCAGCAGAGGCAGTGAACCGGCGCGCGGGCTGCTGAAGACGGTGCGCGCGATGTTGTACTCAAGCAGGTCCACGGTGTCTTCGGTGATCTTCGCTGGGTCGGCAATCTGGTTGGCGGCCAGGTTGTGGCGGAATACCGCGCGGCGCTCGGCGGCCGTGGCGTCGGCGCGAAGCGCCCTGCGGTTTTCGCGCCCGTTGGCGGCGTCATTGCCCCAGCCGGCGGGCGCCAGCAGCGACAGGCGCTGCACCTGCGCGCCGAGGTGATGCGCCGCCAGCATGGCCGCGGTGAGTCCGCCGAACGAGAACCCGGCCATCAGGAAGGGCTGGACGTGCGTCATGCGCCGGACTGCGCCCGCAAGCAGCGCGACGTATTCGTCGTAGGGCAGGTGGCGCGCCACGCGCAGCGAGGCGCCGAAGCCCGGCAGGTCGACCGCGTAAAGTGAAAAGTGCCGCGACAGCGGCGCAAGATTGCGGATCCAGTGGTTCCAGGAGCCGCGCCCGCCGTGCAGCAGCACCAGCGCGGGGCCGCGGCCGATGCGGTGCACGGCGACGCCGTCGTGCGTCTCCAGCGTCATCGCGTCGAGGCCGGCGGCTTTGTGGTGCGCTTGCATGGCTGCATGCATCGTGGATTCCCGCGATCAGAGGCCCAGCCGCCGCGCCTCCTCGTCGAACACCACGGCCACGCGGCCGATGGCGTCGCGGCCGAGCACCGTGGCCATGGCTTCCTTGCAGCGGTCGAAGGGGAAGACATGGCTGATCTCCGGGCGCATGCGGCCCTCGTCCACCCAGCGGAACATCTGGTTCATCGAATTGCGCACCAGCGGCTCGTAGACCTTGCCCATGTCCTTGTGGAGCTCGGGGTCGCGGCCCCACTGCCCGCAGTAGTAGCCGTAGTTGAGCGCCAGCACCTTGAGGTTCTTGACCAGGAGGATGTTGGCGGGGATCTGCGGGACGGTGCCGCTGGCAAAGCCGATCGGAATGATGCGGCCCTCCGGCGCCATGCAGCGCAGCGACTGCTGGAACACCTCGCCGCCCACCGGGTCATACACCACGTTCACACCCTCGTTCTGTGTCAGCACCAGCACGCGCTCGCGGAAGCCCTCGTTGCTGTAGTTGATGACCTCGTCGGCGCCGTGGGCGCGGCACATCGCCTCCTTGTCCGCCCGGCCGCAGGTGGCGATGACGCGCGCGCCGAGGATCTTCGCGATGTCGATGGCCGCCAGTCCCACGCCGCCGGCCGCGCCGTGCACCAGCAGCGTCTCGCCGAACTGCAGATGGGCCCACTGCGGCCAGACCAGGGCCGCGTAGGAGGTTATCGCCGACGTCGGCATGCCGATGGACCTGTGGAAGGGCAGCGAGTCGGGCAGGTGGTAGGTGCGGTAATCGGGGGCGAGGCACTCATCGGCATAGGCGCCGAAATTGACATGGCAGACCACGCGGTCGCCAACCTTGAACTTGGTCACGCCTTCGCCCACGGCCGACACGTAGCCCGCATTCTCGATGCCCGGCACATGCGGCAGGGCCGGCTTGACCTGGTACTTGCCCTCGGCGCGCAGCGACAGCGCGAAGTTCATGCCGGCCGCCTGCGTGCGGATCTTGACCATGCCCGGTCCCGCGACGGGCGCCGGCCAGTCATCCTCGATCTGCAGGTTTTCGAATTTCGTCCACTCCCTGATGACCAATGCGCGCACGCCGTCTCCTTCCCCGGATGCAGGCGATTATAACGGCGCGACCCTGCGCGGCCGGCCGTGCCTCCGTCTCCATCGTTGTCCTCCACGGACGTCCCCACGCAATGCTAACCTCCGGCACTTCCCGTTCACCACAAAGAGAACCCGCATGGCCGACGCTCTGCCCCTGTCCGGAATCACCGTCGTCGAACTCGGCGACAATGCCGCCGCACCCTTCTGCGGCCAGATCCTCGGCGATCTCGGCGCCGACGTCATCAAGATCGAACGGCCGGGCATCGGCGACCCCTCGCGCTATTTCGCCAGGCCGGACTGGAACGGGCTGTCGCCGATGTTCGCGGCCATCAACCGCAACAAGCGCTCGGTGGTGGTGGACATCAAGAACTCGGCGGACATCGCGCGCCTGCATGCGCTCATCCGTGACAAAGCCGACGTGTTCTTCCACAACCTGCGGCCGGGCAGTGCGGGCGCATTTGGCCTGGACAGCGAGTCGCTGCTGGCCCTCAATCCGCGCCTGGTCTACCTCACCCTGGGCGCATTCGGCAACAGCGGCCCGCTGGCCAGGGCGCCGGGCTATGACCCGCTGATGCAGGCCTTCGGCGGCATCATGAGCGTGACCGGCGAAC
>VGIE01000463.1 GCA_016867955.1 Betaproteobacteria bacterium | reverse complement strand
CGCCGAACAGGAACACCACCAATACGGCGTAGGCGATGGCGCATTCGCGCAGCACCACGCGCGGCCGGCGCGCCGGCTCCACGTTGCGCAGGCCGGAGACCACCACCGGGATGTTCCCGAACGGGTTCATGACCAGCAGCAGCACGATGGTGGCGGAGGCGATGTACATGGTGTCGAAAAGGCGAGCGGGCGGATGCAGGAGGGACGATCTACGGTTATCCGGGCCGGGCTTAGAGAGTAGCGGTCTTGTCGCCGCGCAGGAAGCCCGACAGGGCGGGGGCCACGCCGCGCCCGAAGGCGATCACCTTGAACAGCTCCCCCATCTCCGCGGGCGAGAGCAGGTGCTGCGCGGCATTGCTGGCGGCAAACCAGCTGGCACCGCCACCGGTCTCAGCGTCTCCGCCCGCCTGCATGCGCTGCGAGAGCAGGTCGGTTATGCCGCAGTTGATGAGGAACTGCGCCTGCGTGGCGTAGCCCAGCACCTGCAGCCCGCCTGACACGGCGGCGTCGGCCATGGCGGAGAAATCGACATGCGCCGTGATGTCCTGCAGACCGGGCAGGAAGAACGGGTCGGCATGCGCGCGATGCCGGTAGTGGCACATCAGCGTGCCTTCGCTGCGCTGCGGATGGTAGTACTCGCGGCGCGGGAAGCCGTAGTCGATGAAGATCGCCGCACCCGCTGCAAGCATGCCGGCGATGCTGCGCGCGAAGCCGCGCGCGGCGAGCGACAGCTCGCTGGTGTAGCCCGGGGCGAGGCCCGATGGCGCCAACCGCGCCACCGCCGCGGCGAGTTCCGCCGGCGCCGGGCGGTATGCCCATGCAAAACCCGGCGTGCCATCCGTCCGCAGCGTGACGCCGGCCTGTTCGATGCCGTGCGCCGCGACGCGAAACACCTCCGCCGGCATCGCGTCGAGCACTTCGTTGCCCAGCACCACGCCGGAGAAGGCCGCAGGCAGGCGGTCCAGCCAGGCCACGCGCCCGGCGAGGTGCGGCACGCGCGCGGCCAGCGTGGCGCGGCTGCGCTCGCGAAGGTCGGCCGAGAGTTCCAGTATGAGGTACTGCGCCGGCAGGGCAGCGAGTTCTTCCAGCATCTCCAGCACGGAGGCGGCAAGCGCACCGGACCCCGGGCCGACTTCCAGCAGCCTGCGCGGCGCTGCGCGGAAGAGCTCGGCCACCTGCTGCGCCAGCACATGTCCGAACAGCGGCGTGAGTTCCGGCGCGGTGATGAAATCGCCGTCGGCCCCGAGCTTGCGCGCGCCGGCGCTGTAGTAGCCCAGTCCGGGCGCGTAGAGCGCGAGTTCCATGTAGCGCGCAAAGGGCAGCCAGCCGCCCGCCGCGGCGATTGCCTCGCCGATGTGCGCGACGAGGCGCGCGCTGTGCGCGAGCGCGTCGTCCGACGGCTGTGGCAGCCCGGTCGCTGACGCGACGCGCCGCGCCAGCGTCATGGCGAGGAAGGGGTGGGGAACATGGCGGAGATGCTGCGGCATTCCGCTAGAATCCGCAAATCCTCCTGCGTCACCCACGCCACGACAGGCTCGCCATGTCCCAGCCCCCTTCATCCGCACAGCCCCCGGCGCCGGCCCTCGAGGGCAGGGTTGCGCTCATCACCGGCGCGGCGCGACGGGTGGGCGCGGCCATTGCGCGCCGCCTGCATGGCGCGGGCGCGCAGCTCATGCTGCACTACCGTTCCGCCGAGCGCGACGCGCTGGCGCTGCAGGCGGAACTGAACGCGCGGCGCGCCGATTCGGTGGCGCTGGTGCAGGCCGACCTGCTGCATGTTGGCGCCCCGCCCGAGCTGGTGAAGAACACGCTGGCGCGCTTTGGTCGCCTCGACGTGTTGGTCAACAATGCCTCGTCCTTCTACGCCACGCCGGTGGGCTCGATCGGCGAGCGCGAGTGGGAGGACCTCATGGGCACCAACCTGAGGGTGCCGCTGTTCCTGTCGCAGGCCGCCGCGCCGGCGCTGAAGAAGTCGAACGGCTGCATCGTCAACATCGTCGACATTCATTCCGAGCGGCCGATGAAGGACTATGTCGTCTACAACATCGCCAAGTCGGGCCTCGCTGGCCTCACGCGCGTGCTGGCGCGCGAGCTCGGGCCGGAAGTTCGCGTCAACGGCGTGTCGCCGGGCGCCGTGATGTGGCCGGAGGACGACCTGCACTTCGATGCCGTGTCGC
This sequence comes from Betaproteobacteria bacterium, assembly GCA_016867955.1. Lineage (GTDB taxonomy): Bacteria > Pseudomonadota > Gammaproteobacteria > Burkholderiales > SG8-39 > CAIYPG01. Next base: position 456 of record VGIE01000463.1, on the reverse strand, counting down.
GCCAGCGCATCGTCTCCAACACGCCCCTGAAGCGCGCCGGTGACCCCGACGACATCGCCGGCGCGGTGCTCTACTTCGCCGCCGGCGCGCCCTTCGTCACCGGGCAGATCCTCGCCGTCGACGGCGGGCGCAGCATCCACATATGAGCGCGTGCGCCGCGGCAGTACCTGCGCCGCGGCACCCGGAAGGAGTGTCGCGGGGAGGGGCCTCTTCGTGCATTGCCGGAGGCATTGACCGTCGGCGCGGCACGGGCCGGCGCAACCGGCACACATCGGGGGCCCGCCCCCGCGAGGGAGCATCGTCCTGAACTCTGCCGAACAGCGGCGACTCGCCTTCATCCTCGGCACCGTCATGACCCTCGGCCCCACCGCCGTGGACATGTACCTGCCGGCCCTGCCTACCATCGCGCGGGGACTGGGCACCGAGCTTGGCAGCGTGCAGCTCACGCTGGCCACC
>VGIE01000462.1 GCA_016867955.1 Betaproteobacteria bacterium | reverse complement strand
TCTGATCTCCGAAGAGCTCGCTCAACTCGCGTCAAACCTGGTCGCCGCAATCGGCAAGAAACCGCTAAACGGCATCGTGCTGGATGCGAGCTACTATCCCTCCGGGATCCGTATCCCCGGCATCGAGGACACCGGCCAAGCCTACAACGCACTGAACTCGGCGCTCGCGGTGAACTTCAACACGATCCACGCCGTGCGCCAGGGCAAGACGGTCCGCTCCGCCGAGAAACAGACCCCGATCACGCCGCTCGCCATCAGCCAATTCCAGGCGCGAGGTCCCAACGGTCGCGGCCGCATTAGCCTGACCCAGGACGCCGCCGTGGGCCAGCAATATGCCGGCGAGTTGATCGCTGCATTCATCCAGCGGGCCGGCGGCAGCCTCAAGGGCAAGATCTCGACCGGAACCGTGCCCGAGGGTCTGAAACCGGCCTACGTTCACCGCCAATCGCGTGCTCTTTCGGAGATTCTTGGCGGATTGCTCGTCGGCTCGAACAACTACGTCGCCAACCAGGTCTTCCTGGAGATCGGCGGGCATCGCCTGGGCGGACCCGTCAGCCTCACGAAGTCGCTGCAGGTCGCGAACGAGATTCTCGCCAAGCACGGCCTCGCCGAGACGATCGGTATCGAGGAAGGATCGGGCATCAGCCCTGGCAACCGCTTCACGGCACGTGGCGTTGCCCGGCTGCTGCGGCTCTTCGAGCCTCACGCCGGCCTGCTCAGTCGTGGCGAAGGCACGCTCTTCAAGACCGGCAGCATTCCCGGCGTTCGCACCTTGGCGGGCTATGCCGACACCTCAAGGCACGGGCGAGTGCGCTTCGTGATCTCCCTCAAAAGCAACGACGGAGCGATGCGCTTCCGGCTGCTCAAAGCCGTCCAGTCCGGGCTGTAGGCCGCAAGCACCGCCGCCGAGTCGAAATTCCCCACGCCGGAAACATTGCCGGCTCGGGTCGCACCACCAGACGTAATTTGCTCGGCCGGCCGCCGCAGCCGTCGGCCTCGCGCAAACAAGCCATCGAAAGTGGTGGTGGCGGACGCAGTCGTAGTCGAACCGGTCTCTGCATCATCAATTCCCTGCTAACAGGGAAAAGAACAGGGGAATTTGCGATTTCGCACCAAATTCATCGATCGACAGATGCCGAAGCGCTTTGATCTCAGGGCGTTTCGACCAAATTCCCTAACGACACGAACAGGGAATTTTGCCAAATTGAACAACTGATATAGGAGGGCAGATCAAGGAATTCTCCCCGTTCCGGCCAAGCCCGCTATCCGCCACACCCCGTTCAACCATACGTCAGTTCGCCCACGCATCTCTGCGAGGACACTGCGCGCATCCAAGAGCGATTTCGGACCGACGATCCGCTCTCGAGCGGCCCGTTGTAGGACTCAAATCTGTCCTTAGGGCACCACTGGAGAGGCTGTCATGAACGATACCCCCCAGCGACCCCGGGCGTGAAGAATTGACACCACTGCAACGGAAAATCGCTGGCGTAGACCAACGTTTACCGCCATCACAAGTAATATTGGATGATAGTTGACTGATCGTCCCAGCGCCGGACGCTGGCGATCCGGGCCTATTGGATAGCATCGTGGATTTTCGCCAGATCCGATATGCGCTAGCTGTGGCGAAGGTTCGCAGCTTCACCAACGCGGCGACGCGTCTCAATATTTCCCAATCGGCAGTCAGCGAGCAGGTGAAGCTGCTCGAAGACGAAATCGGATTCCCGCTGTTCCGCCGCACGCCCCGCGGCATCGAAGTTACCGAGCGCGGCCGGTCATTCCTGTACGAGGCCGAACGCGTCGTCAGCGACGTCATGAGCTTGTCGGACACGGCGCGCCGTCTGCGTGGTGAGCCGTCCGATACGCTAACCATCGGCATGGGTTCCGGCATGGCGCAGATCTTCATGCCGCGCCTGTTCGGCGACTTGAACACCATCCTTCCGGGCGTCCGTCTCGAAGTTTTCACCGCGCCGACCAAGTCGATCTTCGACGACCTACACGAGGAGCGGCTCGACGCTGGCATCGCTATCGAGTCCGATCCCGACCGTGTGCCCGCCGGACTGGTGTTCGATCGCCTCACCGAAGCCGACATGGTGCTGATCGCGCCGCCCAAGCACCCTCTCGCCCGTGGCCGCAAGCCTGTCGACGTCGGTCGGCTGGTCGCCGAGCCAATCGTGATGAGCGAACTCACAGTCGGATATGGCCAGGTCGTGCTATCGCTGTTTACTGATCTCGGCATCCGTCCGAACATCCTTACAGTCGCCGATAACATCGAGACCATGAAGGTGATCGTGCAATCCGGCACCGGAATCGCGATCGTCCCCCGCCCCTGCGCCCACAACGAAGTGGCGCTTGGCGCACTCAAGGTACTGCCGATCGTGCCCAAGCGGAGCGTGGCGCTGAGCCTGTTCCGCCGCCGGCAGCCGCTGTCCCGCCGCAAGGAGGGCTATTTGGCAGCGCTGACCGGGGCCTTAAAGGACTAGGGCGCGTACTCATAAATCCGGCGCAGTCAGCGCGGCTCGCTGAATGTCCGCTTCTCCCCGTTTGCGACCGAAATGATGCGCCGCCGCAAACCGACGCTTCGTGCCAACTTCGGACTCGTGCAGTGCAGCAACGGAAGCAGCAACCCGCCGCCGT
>VGIE01000461.1 GCA_016867955.1 Betaproteobacteria bacterium | reverse complement strand
AAGGAGCCCCACGAGGTGGCGAACCTGGTCGTCTTCGGCTGCTCGCCAATGGCGGGCTACCTTAGCGGAACCGTCATCGATCTCGACGGCGGCCAGTTGTTCGCGCCCGGAAAGCGCTGAACGCCATGGCGACGAAGAAGCAGGAAAAACGCGGCATGAGGGCGGCGCCGGGCACCGTAGTCGTGATCGGCGCGGGACGCATGGGCGCCGACATCGTGCTCGCGTTTGCGATGGGCGGCTGGAACTGCGAGGTGGTGGAGACCGACGCCGCGATGCGCAAGCGCGCACAGGCCTACTGGCCAAAGGAACTTGCTCGCCTGCGCGCCAAGTCCAGCCTCAGTCGCATTCGCCTGCACGCGGAGCTTGCGCCGGTTTGGTGGAGATCGGTGGACCTGGTCATCGAGGCGATCAACGAAAGTCTCGCGCTCAAGCACCGACTGTTGCGTTCGGTGGAAGCGCTGGTCGGCCCGCACGCGCTGATCGTGACGAACACCTCCAGCCTGCGCATCGCGGATGTGACCAGGCCGCTGAAGTGGGCTGGGCGCAGCGCCGGGCTGCACTTCATGCTGCCCTCGCACATCATGCTGGCGGTGGAGGTGACCAAGGGGCCGAAGACGTCCCCGGCCACCATGCGCCGGCTGCTCGGCTGGATGGACGCGCTCGGCAAGGTGCCGATCGTACTCTCGTGCGACGTGCCCGGCATGCTGATCAACCGCATCCAGCACGCGATGTTCCGCGAGATCTACCATCTGATCGACAGCGGCATCGCGCGCCCCGAGGACGTCGATCGCGCAGTCCGCTTCGGCTTCGGCTTCCGCTTCCAGTACGCAGGTCCGGTGGTATCACGAGACATTCACGGCCTGCCGGTGCACTTGGCGACCACGCGAACCATCCTGCCAACGCTGCACAACGGCAGGCAGCCGGGCGCGTTGCTGCGCAAGCTCGTCGCCGCGGGCCATCACGGCGTGAGCACCGGGCGCGGCTTCTATAGATGGGACACGAAGACCGTCGGGCGCCGACTGGAGCACTTCAGCCGCCTGATGGAGGGAGCGCTGGCGCGCGTGAAGCGGCGTGGCGAGCCGACGGAGTTCTGAGCGCCGGCGATTCTTCCGCTGGTCAGCTGAAGTGCTTGTCCCGGGGCGCGATGTGCCGGCGAAAGGCTTCGCGCTCGCCCAAGCGTGCCAGCCAGTTCTCGAGCCGCGGCAGGCGCGGGCGATCGAGGCGGCAGTGCTCGAAGCGCTGGATGGCGATAGCCGGCGGAATATCGGCGATGCTGAATGCCTCTCCGGCAAGGTAAGGCGAACGCGCGAACTGGCCCTCGAGCAGCGTCATCTTCTCCACCATCACCTGCCGCCACTCCTCGACTACCTGCACGGAGCGCTTCCCCGCCGGAAGCCGCTCCAGGTGGTTGATGAGCGCGCTCATCGCCGGCTCCAGGCTGTAGTTTACCCACATCATCCACTTCAGGGTGTGCGCGAAAATCTGTTCGCTGCCCCCGAAGAGTTTTTTCGGCGCGTAGCGTCGCGCGATGTAGGCGACGATCGCGTTCGACTCCCACAGGATAAAGCCGCCGTCGTCGATGGTGGGAATGGAGCCGTTCGGGTTCATCGCGAGGTAGGCGAGCGTGTCGACGCCGCCGTAGGGCGTGTGGCCGAGCCAGACGTGGCCATTTTCGCCCATGGTGGCACTGGCGAGTGTGAGTTCGTACGGCACTTCGGCCTCAGCAAGCGTCCACAGCACGCGCTGTGTACAGGTGGAGGTCGGGCGGCCCCACAGCTTCATCATAGTGAAATTCCGCTTAGTCGTCTGATCGGGCGTTTACTATGCAGCGAGCAATCGACTCCCGCAACCCGACGCAATGTCGATTCCGGTTGACTTTCGCCATCTCTTTCAGTAGATTTTCGCCACCTCGTCTGTTGAGTCCTGCCGGGAGGAAATGATGCGGCGGATCGGATTGCTGTGCCGAGGACTGGCGGCCTGCGTCACTATATTGGTCGCGGCCCTGGCGGCGACGCCGCCCGCTCATGCGCAGGGATACCCGTCCCGGCCGGTTCGCCTCGTCGTGCCTTTCCCCCCGGGCGGCACTTCGGACGTCCTAGCGAGGATGCTGCAACCCAAGTTTGCCGAGTTCATGGGCCAGCCGATCATCGTCGACAACAAGGGCGGGGCCGCGGGAGCAATCGGCACTGCGGAAGTGGCGCGCGCAGCGCCGGACGGCCACACCCTACTCATCGTCGCCGATCCATACGCAGTAATGAATCACCTTTACAAGCAGACGCCAGACATCTTCGCTTCGTTCGAGCACGTCGTCTTGACTACGACCTCGCCAAGCATGCTGGTCGGCAGCATGGCGTTCACGCCCGGCAATGTGAAGGATCTGGTCACCGTGGCGAAAACCGGGGTGGGGATGGTGACCTACGCTACGCCCGGCGCCGGCACGTTCAACCATCTGAGCGCGCTGCTGCTCGAGCAGGCGGCGGGCGTTCAGATGACGCATGTGCCGTACAAGGGCGGCGGCCCGATGGTGCAGGCGCTCCTTGGCGGGCAGGTCAACGTTATGTTCATCTCAGCGCCACTGGTGATGCAGCACGTGAAGGCGGGCAAGTTGAAGCCGCTGGCAGTGGGAAGCCGCCAGCGCATG
>VGIE01000460.1 GCA_016867955.1 Betaproteobacteria bacterium | reverse complement strand
CAGCATGCCGCCGCGCGTCATGCACCTTCAGCGCATGCCCCGCGACAAGCAGACAGGCCGCCATGGGCGAGCCCATCGCGCCCAACCCGATGAAGCCGATGTTCACGACGCCGGCGATACCCAGGGCTTTTCTGGATCCATCGCCGACAGCATCTCGCCTTTCCAGTCGGCCTCGATCGGCACGACGATATCCATCGCGCGCACGTTGTAGCTCTGCGGCCGCCGCGTCTCCGGCGGCTCTATGCCCTTCTGCAGGTCGCGTGCGGCCTTGAGCAGTTTATGCCGCATCAGGACGATGGCCTTGTCCGCGGAGACCAGGTTCTCGCCGCTGCGGTCGGCGATGATGCCGTTCTGGTCGGTCTGCACTGCCATGTCCTGCGCCGGAAGCGAGCGGATCCCGGTGAACGAAAAGCGCCGTTGCGCGGCACGGTTGATGAGGTAGTCGTTGCTGCGGTTTTCCTTCGGTATGTAGGTGCCGGGGATCAGCTCGGGATAATCCTCGCCGCCGTGCCGGAACTCGGAGAGTTCGCGCTCGCTGAGCGGCCGCGCCGGGTGCCAGCGTGGCCGGTACAGCCAGCTGCTCTCGTCATCGATCGGCACGCGGATATGGCAGGTCATGGTCACGCCGCGCGGCGTCGCGATCGGGACAGTATGCGGCATGAGGAGCAGGTTCGCGCGCCACTGCGCTCGACCGTCCCCGAGGTCGCGCTGCGCTGCCATCATCAGGCCGTATTCGGTTTCTTCCACTTCCCAGTGCACGACGCCGACGCGGCCGACGTGCGGCGCACCGCCGGTCGAGCCGGCAGCGACCGTGTCGGCGCCCAGATACCGGTGCAGGAAGGTCACATGGCCCGAATCGGCCTCGCCTTCCAGCGACTGGAAATAGTTGCCGCCGACCTGGAACTTGCTCACGTAGTAGTGCGATTCGGGCACCTGGAGGAACTCGTACGCCGGCAGCTCGGGCATCAGCTCCCGCGGCCCCATGTAGGCCCAGATCATCCCGCCGCGCTCCAGGGTCGAATAGCTGCGCGACGCGCACTTGTCCTTAAAGGCCTGCGGCACCTTCGCGTTCGGGATGTCCACGCAGCGCCCCTCCACGTCGAACTTCCAGCCGTGGTACACGCAGCGCAACCCCTCCTCCTCGTTGCGGCCAAAGAAGAGGTCTGCGCCCCGGTGCTTGCAGTACCGCTCGATCAAGCCGATCCTGCCCTGCGTATCGCGAAAAGCCACCAGCTTCTCGTTGAGGAGTGTGACCCTAACCGGCGGGCAGTCGGGACCGGGGAGCTCCTCCGCAAGCAGGGCCGGGATCCAAAACCTCCTGAACAGCTCGCCCATCGGCGTTCCCGGGCCCGTCCGGGTCAGCACCTCATTGTCTTCTCCCGATAGCACGATGTCCTCCTGATAGACAGAAGCGAGTCAGAGCTCCAGCACCAGCCGCTCGCTCTTTGATCCCGAACAGCAGACCATCATGGTCTTGTTCGCGGCGCGCTCCTCGGGCGTGAGGATCAGGTCGCGATGATCCGGCGTTCCCTCGACCACTCGGGTCTCGCACGTGCCGCAGATTCCCTCCGTGCACGAGTGCGCCACATTGATCCCAACGTCCTTCAGCGCGTCGAGAATCGTCTTCCCGGCCGGCACCGCGACCTCACGGCCGCTCTTGGTCAGCACCAGCGTGAAGCCGCCCTCGCGCGCGGGGGCTTCCTTGGCGGAGAAGTACTCGACATGCACGCACTCGCGCGGCAGGTGCCTAGTCACGCGCTCGAAGGTCTCGAGCATCTGCAAGGGACCGCAGCAATAGAAATGCGCATCCGCGGGCGCTGCCGCAACGACCGCCAGTATGTCGAGCATGCGGCCCCCGGGCTCCTCGTCGTAGTTGCAGCGCACCCGCGGCTTCCCGTCCAGGACGGCGAGGAACGCGGCGCCTGCGCGCTTGCGCGCGCAGTACACCAGTTCCCAGCTGCGGTCGAGCGCCTCCAGCCTGTCGATCATGCTGACGATAGGCGTGATCCCGATGCCGCCCGCGATGAGCACCGAATGCGGCGCGGTCTCGTCGAGCGCGAAGTTGTTGCGCGGACCAGCGACGTTGAGGAGATCGCCGACGCGCAGGTTGTCGTGCAGCCAGCGCGAGCCGCCGCGGCTGGCGCGGTCCTTCTGTATCGCGATGACGTAGCGATGACGCTCGGTCTGCGAATTGACGAGCGAGTAGCTGCGCACCAAGCCGCTGGGCAGCGTAAGGTCGACATGCGCGCCCGCAGTGAACGCGGGAAGCACCCCACCAGTGGGCTGGCGCAGTTCGTACGAGCGGATGTCTGGCGCTTCCCATGCCGACGCATGCACGAGCAGGCGCAGCGCCGTCATGGCGCCTTGCCCGTCTGGGCGCCCTCATCGAGCCAGCGCGAGAGCAGTTCGCGCTCTTCGTCGGTCATGCGGGTCGCGTTGCCGGGCGGCATGCTACGCGTGGCGACGGTACTGGTCTTGATCACCGCGGCGCGCGCGGCGATCTCCTCGTCGGCGCCGAAACTCAGGCCGCCGGCAGGGCCCGCGAACGCGCGATCACTTGGCACGCGTGCGTGGCACGAAGCGCAGCGCAGGTCGACGATGCCCCGCACCACGCTGAACGGTACCCGCGCATGCGACGGCG
>VGIE01000459.1 GCA_016867955.1 Betaproteobacteria bacterium | reverse complement strand
ACGGTGACCTTTACCGATGTCGCGGAGGTGCCGCCAGGACTTGCCCGCATGATGGCGCAACCGGCCTGACCGGGCCGGGTCGGCGCTCGCCAGATGCTGCTGCTTCGGCTTCTGGCAATACTGGTGGTCATCACCATCGCTGCTGGCGCAGGCGCCTATCTGCTGACCGGAAACCGTAAGTTCCTGACCTTCAGCCTGCGAATGCTAAAGGTTGCCCTCGCCATAGCCCTGCTCACCTTTGCCCTCTTGGCGCTCGAGCACCTGATCGCCCTGGTCTGAGGGGGGGGCCAAAGCGCCCCAATGGCCGCAGGCATGGGGGTGGTATGCCACCGGGGCAACAAATCTGTCACAGCCACGCGCTGCAGGCCATTCCTGAGTCAGTGCTTGCTGACCCGCCGGCCCGCAAGCGCCATCACGGCGTTTTTCAGTTCAGAATCAGGTAGTTGCTTAGACAGGGCGGCGAGCTCATCGCAAGCCCCTTGGGTCAGTACTGCACGCTTTTGCGGCGGGGACGGAAGACGATTCGCTGGTTGCACCTGTACCTCTATTGCGGTAACCTCCACCCCGCTTTTGACCAAATCAGCCTGCAATGCGGGAGCCAGGAGTTTCAATTTGGCGGCCACCGCGCTGTTTTCGGCGAAGATAACGATTTTTCCCTGCTTGTAATTGGCGATCGAAGCAAAACCACGAAGTTTCGCCGGCAGGAGTCCTGCAACAACCTGTCGCAGTTCAATCAGGCGCTGGGCCTGGGGAATCAGGGACGAAATGCCGTCCGTGAGGAAGCTGCGCAGGTTCTTCGGGTGCATGGGGTACGGCCATATGGAGGCGACATGCATATTATCCTTGTATCGGGACGCCTGACGAGCGCGAAGTCACTGACGCTGTCTACACGCCAATTGCTCGGTATCCTGGGCGCTTTGGTGATGCTGGTGCTGCTGCTGTCGACCGGCCTGTTCTATTTGACGCTCCGCCATGCGGCACAGCTGAAGATCCCCTATCTGGAAACGGTGGTCCTCGCGGCGCAAGCCCAGGATTCGCAGCGCAGTGAAGCCTACCTGCGTGAAAATCTCAATGCCATGGCAGTCAAGCTGGGGGAGATGCAGGCGCAGTTGATGCGGCTCGACGCGCTGGGCGAGCGGCTCGCCGCGCTGGCAGGGTTCAAGCCCTCCGAATTTCGCTTCGGCGAAACGCCGGGGCGTGGCGGTGCGCTGCCGTCGAGCATTCCGTCCCACAGCCTCTCCGTCGGCGAGTTTAACCAGCAGATGGCGTTGCTGGCGCGGCAGATGGAAAACCGCAACGACTCGCTGGGCATCCTCGAATCGCAGCTTTTCGACGCCAAGGTGAAGAAGCGGCTGATGCCGACCATTCCGCCCGTGGAAGCGAGCTGGAGCGCGTCGAGCTTTGGCTGGCGCATTGACCCCATCAGCGGCATGCAAGCGATGCACGAAGGCGTGGATTTCATCGCCGAAATCGGCACGCCGATCTTTGCTGCCGCCGGAGGACTGGTCACCGTAGCCGAATCCCACCACCAGTACGGACTGATGGTGGAGATCGATCACGGTAATGATTTCACGACGCGCTATGCGCATGCTTCCAGGATGCTGGTCAAGGCTGGCGACCTGGTGCAGCGCGGCCGCAAGATCGCGGAAGTCGGCGCGACTGGCCGCACGACCGGGCCGCATCTGCATTTCGAAGTGCGCTACAAGGGCGTGGCGCAGAACCCCGCGCGATTCCTCCAGGCCGCGAGGTAGTCCAGCGGCAGCAAGGCAGCGGCACCTGGACTGCAGGTGCCGCCTCGGGGGCGGGTGGCTGAAGGTGGCATGCTAAAATCCGCCTCTCCCCGAAATTTCTCCCGCCAATCAATGATTTCCCGCATGCTCAAGGCTGTCTTCGGCAGCCGCAACGATCGCCTGCTCAAGCGGTACTCACGAACGGTTCGGGATATCAACGCCCTTGAGCCGGGGCTGCAATCACTTAGTGACGAACAGCTGTCTGCCAGGACGGTCGACTTCCGCGCCCGCATCCAGTCCAAGCTGCAAGGGGTCCCGGAGAGCGAGGTGGCGGCAGCCGAGGCGGCGGCGCTGCTCGAACTGCTTCCGGAGGCGTTTGCAACCGTCCGCGAGGCCGCGCGACGTGTTCTGGGTATGCGCCACTTCGACGTGCAGCTCATCGGCGGCATGGTGCTGCACAACGGCAAGATCGCCGAAATGCGTACCGGTGAAGGCAAGACCCTAGCGGCCACGCTGCCGGCCTACCTCAATACCCTGGCGGGACATGGCGTCCACATCGTGACGGTCAATGACTATCTTGCAAGTCGCGATGCGGAATGGATGGGCAAGGTCTACCGGTTCCTGGGGCTGACCGTCGGCGTCATCCTCTCGCAAATGCCGCATGACACCAAGCAACAGAACTACGCCGCCGACATCGTCTACGGCACTAACAACGAATTCGGCTTCGACTACCTCCGCGACAACATGGCGATGAGTGTTGCGGAGCGTTTCCAGCGCGGGCTCAATTTCGCCATCGTCGACGAGGTCGATTCGATCCTGATCGACGAAGCGCGCACGCCGCTGATCATCTCCGGCCAGGCTGAAGACAAGACCGAGCTGTATTACCGGATGAACGAGGTGGCGCCGCTACTCA
>VGIE01000458.1 GCA_016867955.1 Betaproteobacteria bacterium | reverse complement strand
GACGACAACCCCGCCCCCGCGAGCCCGGAGGTGCGGATAGAAAGCGCGGCACATGTTGACGTAGGCAAATACCTTGGAATCCCATCCCTCGCGCCAGCGCGCCTCGGAAACCGCGAACAGGTCGCCACTCGGCACTGCCCCGGCATTGTTGATGAGGATGCTGACGCGAGGGCCGTACAGTGCCGCCAACCGGATCACTTCCTCACCCGAGGAGACGTCGGTGCGCATCGTATCGACCTTGACGTTCGAGCGCGAGACAATGTCCGCGCGCGTCTGCGCCAGAGCTTCCTCGTCGCGACCCACGAGGACGAGATCGACCCCTTCGGCAGCGAGTACCCGCGCCGTTCCGGCGCCGATTCCGCGCGATCCGCCCGTAATCAATGCGGTGCTGCCGCGAAGCTCAAGATCCAACGGCTTCTCCCTCGCCGGCTTATTCCGGATGTGCGTTGTCCACTGGGCGCAGCACTGCCGGCAGGTGGTCGGGGCGCTCCACATTGACGGTCCCGATCTCGCCCGGCATGGAGAACTCGATCGCCTCCTTGTCCTCCGACACATAGATCTCGTTATGGCGCAGGCCGCCTGGGATGAAACAGGCGTCGCCGGCCACGAACGTGGCGACGGTGCCGTCCTCGAACTCGAGCTTGATCTCGCCCTTGAGCCAGTAGATGAACTGGAAATCGCACAGGTGGTAATGCCAGCCGGTGGGTTCCACCATGCTGGCGATGGAATCCGATTTGTTGGCGCGCGCCCGCCCGTTGGTCGCTGCCTTTACGCCAAGGTCGCGGTACTTGAAGAATGCGCGCCGTCCGGGGATGTACGGCGTGACGCTCCGGAAACCCTTGAAGAGCTTCATGTCGGAGACGATGCGTCTGGCTGCATCCTCGTTACTTTGCTTGGGCTTTGAATACTCGTCCATGGTCCGTGTGCTCCGCCTGTCGATCGGAAAGATCCCGTGCTCACGCCAGCATCCGCAGTTTCCCCTGGAGCTCCTGACAGAGTTACCGTCAGGGGCATCGGATGCGGGCCAGCGCGAGGGGGAGTATCCCCTCGCATTACCCGGCGTTCCTATTGCATCTTCATGCCGGCCTTTTGTACCACTCTGGCCCATTTCTCGGTGTCCGAGGCGATCAACTGGGCGAACTCTGCGGGCGTGCCGCCGCCCGGATCCACGCTGGTGTCGATGATGCGCTTGTTGACCTCCGGGCTGTTCATGACTGTGGTGATGTCGCTGGAAAGCTTGTCGGCGATGTCCCGGGGCGTGCCGAGCGGCGCAGCGAACCCCGTCCAGAAGCGGACTTCGAAGCCGGGAAATGTTTCCGCGACCGGCGCGACATTGGGAAGCGGAGGCCAGCGCTTTGCGCTCGCCACGGCCAGTGCGCGAAGCTTTCCGGCCTCGACGTGGGGACGTGGCGTGGCGTAATTGTCGAACAGCATGTGGATGTCGCCCGTGAACATGGCGGCATAGACTTCCGGTGTGCCCTTGAAGGGGACCACGGTCATGTCGATACCGGCCAGCTGCTTGAGGAGCTCGCCGGCCATGTGGCTGGTGGTGCCTGTTCCCACAGAACCGAAGAACACCTTGCCGGGATTGCCCTTCGCCCAGGCAATGAATTCCCCCAGTGTCCTTGCAGGCACTGAGAGGGGTACCGTCATCACCACGGGCCCCGAATACATCAACGTCAGCGGGACGAAATCCTTGCGGATGTCGAAGGGCAGGTCCTTGACGAGGAACGGCTGGATGGCATTGCCGGAAACGATCACCCCGATGGTGTAACCGTCGGGTGCAGACTGCTTGAGCGCCTGCGTTCCAATGATGCCACCTGCGCCCACGCGGTTCTCGATCAGCACCGGCTGCTTGATGCGTTCCGACAGCGGCGGCGCGATGATGCGGGAGATGAGATCGGACCCCGTGCCCGCCGAATACGGAACGATGACGCGAATCGGCCTGTTGGGAAAATTCTGGGCGGTAGCGGTACCAAGCAGGGCCAGTGAAGTCGTCGCGAAAACCAGGGTGCGAATCAGGTTCGGTGCAGGGCGGGACATGGGGATGATTCCTTTCGTGTCGTGGTCAAGTGCGGTGGGCGCACCTGGGGCCGTGTCGTTTGCCAGTGCAGTCAATTGATCGCGCCGGCCAGTCGTAACGATGAAATGCGCTCATCGTCCATGTTCAGCCAGTCGCGCAGTATGCGCTCGGTCTGTTCTCCCAGGGCGGGTGGCATGGACAGGTTCTCCGGATCCTGGTTCCACATGCGTACCGGGCTCTGCACCAGTGTCAACGGTTTCCTGCCGGGCACGTCGAGGTCGGCTGCGACCCCGCGGATGCGCGCCTGCTCAAGATAGATCGGGCTGTCGACGTCGAGGATGGGCGATGACGGTACCTCATTCGCCAGCAGGATCTGGCTGGCCTCGCGCACCGTTCTCTCGCGCAGCCACGCCTCGATGCAGGGCCGAATGATGGATTTCTCCGCATTCACGCGCTTCACGCCGGTGTTGAGGTCCTCGCGCGCCCACAGGTCCTCGCGGCCGATGGCCTTGCAGAAGCGTTCCCAGAGGATGTTGCCACCCACGCCGATGACGAGGTAGCCGTCCTTGCCGCGGTATGCGCCGAACGGCGAGTTGGTCGCCGATATTCGCGGGGGGCGCACCGC
>VGIE01000457.1 GCA_016867955.1 Betaproteobacteria bacterium | reverse complement strand
TGGTCGACCGCTGATAGCGACGCGGCGCGGTGCGATCCTGGAAGCGGACGGCGCAGCTTATCGTTTGCCTGAGAGGATGTTCAACATCGTCGAGGCAGTCGAGGCACTGACTGCCGTTCCCTCCACCGACCATGCCGGTCGGCTTTCCGCACTGGCGGCGTTACGGGCGATCCTTCCTCAGGTTTCCGGTGACGGCGTGTTTATGGAGGCGGCGCTTGCCGAGATGCGTCTGTCACATGCGACCGCCTTCTCGCTCAGGGTCGAGGCGCGCCCAAACGACCTGGCAATTGCACCAGTCCTGTTTGGCCGGCGGATGCAGGAGCGTGCAGCGGCAGGGCAGAGCATGGATGAGGCAGAGGCCCTGTTAGTAGCTGAGCAGGACATAGCCTTCCAGCAAGGCTTCGGCGCAGATGTCGACGCGCGTAGCACCTATGTGCTTGCTGCCGGCACTTATGTGTTTATCGATCCGACGCTACGGCCAGCGCTAACGCTTGTAAGACGCGCGCAGCAGGGTAGTGCTGCGGATCGGCGGGCTCTGGTCCGCAGTCCGCAGGCAATGCTGAAGACAGCGCTTCTGGGTGACGTGACAGCGGATGACATCGCGACCTCCGAGGCGGAAGCGGCAATCGACCGACTGTTCGTTGAGACGCGGCAATTCTCGGAACGCGTCATGGGTTTTGGCCTCTGGCAGCCGCCGATACTGCCGAAGATGGCCCGACCAGCTAACGAGTGGCGGCCGGAGAGCTTCGCGTTCTACGTGCAGGGCAAAACCGTTCAGGTAGAGATAAAGGCACTCGACGAGGCGATCGACACTCTGCGAAAGGCGATTTCCGAAGGTGCCCCTTCCGTCACGATCGGTGGCGCGCAGATCACGCCTGATCGAGACTTTCTCGAATCCCTGGAGGCTCAGCGTGGGGCAGAGCCCACTTCGTCGGGCTCCGACAAGGAGAAAGATGCCGGTGAGAGGCTCGGCGGCCCCTATGCCCTGCTGACGCGTGAGAATTTCCTTGCGCTCGACTATGTCCAAAATTTGCGGCGGCGTGAGCCGGACTTGCCCTCCACTGTTTTTGGTCTCAGGACCTCGACTACGCTCCTGCCGCACCAGCGGGAAGGCGTTGACTGGCTCCGTCGCGCTTTTCACCAGGGCTGGCCCGGCGTGCTGCTCGCAGACGACATGGGGGTCGGCAAGACGCTGCAAGCGCTCGCATTCCTTCGCCTTCTGCGCGAGGCCGGGATTGCCCGCCGTGGCGCGCCCATCCTGATCGTTGCTCCGGTCGGACTTCTGCAGAACTGGCGCAAAGAGCACGATACGCACCTTGATGACCTTGGCCTCGGTGAACGGATGATCCGCGCCTGGGGAAGCAATCTCAAAAATTCCCTTCGCCGGTTGAAAGGCAGCGATACGACTCTCGGCGTGCCGGCACTTAATTCCGAGGAACTGGCGGACGCAGACTGGGTGCTGACAACCTATGAGACGTTACGCGACTATCAGGCTAGCTTCGGTCCAATCAAGTTTTCGGTCATCGTCCTGGACGAAATACAGAAGGCAAAGAACCCGGCCAGCCGCCTAACCGCTGCGGTGAAAACCATCAATGCTGGCTTTCGCATCGGCATGACTGGCACACCGGTGGAAAACGGGGTTGCCGACCTCTGGACGGTGATGGACTGCCTTTCACCTGGCTATCTTGGCGACCTTCGCAGCTTTCTGCACGCGCACCAGACGGACGATGCCGAAGCGCAGCGAGCGCTCGCGGCACGGCTGCTCGAACCGACGGACGGCAAGCCACCGCCTGTTCTTCGGCGGCTCAAGACCGATACTTTGAAGGGACTGCCGAAGAAGCTACCTGCGGTTGAGCATGTGCGAACGATGCCGCCCCAGCAGGCGGCGCGCTACACCGAGGTAGCGAACGATCTAGCCGCCAAACGAATTCCAATTCTGTCCGCTTTGCATGGGTTTCGCTCGGCCTCGCTGCACCCGTGGCACCCAATGCAATCGGCTGAGATTGGGCAGGATGCCTATGTTGCCGCCTCGGCTCGACTGCTCGATCTGTTTGCGATTCTGGATGACATCGCCGGGCGTCGGGAAAAGGCCTTGATTTTTCTGGAGAGCCTTGAGATGCAGCCCGTGCTTGGCGAACTGCTGCGCCGGCGATACAAGCTTCCGCGCTCGCCTCTCATCATAAGTGGCGCGGTCTCAGGCCCGGCGCGGCACAAGTCGGTCGACCAGTTCCAATCGGAGGCCGGCACCTTCGACGTAATGATCCTCTCCCCACGCGCTGGAGGCGTGGGCATTACCCTCACCGCCGCCAACCATGTAATCCACCTTTCGCGTTGGTGGAATCCAGCGGTTGAGGACCAATGCACCGACCGGGTCTATCGAATTGGCCAGGAGCGTGACGTCAGGGTGCATTTGCCCATGGCCGAACATCCAGGCTTTGGACAGCGGTCATACGACCTTGTGCTGAATACGCTGTTGGACGAAAAGCGATCCGTTGCACGCGGTCTGTTCGTGGCTACGGAGATTAGTTCAACGGAACTGTCGCGTCGGATGGATGCCGGATCAACGGGAGAGGAACCGGCGTTCGATCCGGTAGAGCTTGATCGACTGGAGCCGCTCGGATTCGAAGCGTGGGTTGCACACCAGGCGCGG
>VGIE01000456.1 GCA_016867955.1 Betaproteobacteria bacterium | reverse complement strand
GACAAGGACATCGACGAGAAGTACACCCCGTTCGGCCACAGCGACTACCAGACCATCGTTGCTGATGTGAAGAAGTTTGCCGCCGGCGGCAAGACGGCGGTGATCTCGACCATCAACGGCGACTCCAACGTGCCGTTCTACAAGGAACTGGGCAACCAGGGCTTGAAGGCGACCGATGTGCCGGTGGTGGCGTTTTCGGTGGGCGAAGAGGAACTGCGCGGCGTGGACACCAAGCCGCTCGTGGGCCACCTGGCGGCATGGAACTACTTCATGTCGATCAAGTCGCCGGCCAACGACGAGTTCAAGAAGAAGTGGGCCGCGTACGCCAAGGCCAAGAAGCTGCCTGGCGCCGACAAGCCGCTGACCAACGACCCGATGGAAGCCGCCTATATCGGCATTTACATGTGGAAGCAGGCGGTCGAGAAGGCCAAGACCACGGATGTCGACAAGGTGATTGCGGCCATGGGCGGCCAGAAGTTCACGGCGCCCTCAGGGATCACGTCCACGATGGACCCGAAGAACCACCACCTGCACAAGGCGGTGTTCATCGGCGAAATCAAGGCTGACGGCCAGTTCAACGTCGTGTGGAAAACCAAGGGCCCGATCAAGGCGCAGCCTTGGAGCCCGTTCATTCCCGGCAACGACAAGAAGAAGGACGAGCCCGACGGCAAGACCATCATCGCGAAGTAAGCGCGCGAAGTAACCGAAGTACCGATGGCGGCGCGGCGTTGAACACGCATGCGCCGCCAACGCCGACCCGTTTCCCCCTGATGCAGCAAGAAAAAGAAAAGCACATGTAAGCCATGCAGCTCCGGACCCTGTTGCGGCTGCCGCATCGATTGGCATATCGCGCAGCCTCGCGCATGCTGGGCGCCGCCCTGACGGTGGTGCTGGCGTCAATCCTGTGCCTACCACTGGCCGCGCGTGCCTCGCTGCCCCAGGCGCTGATCGAAAAACTGGCGCTGGGCGAAAGCGAGGAGCGCATCGCGGCCATCGGCGAGGTCGTGTCCAGCGGCGACCCCGAAGGCCTCGTTTTCCTGCAGTCGCTGCTGGCCGGTGACGTGCAGACCGTGGCCGAAAGACAGGTCCTCATCGTGAAGGACGGCAAGGCC
Source organism: Betaproteobacteria bacterium (assembly GCA_016867955.1). Lineage (GTDB taxonomy): Bacteria > Pseudomonadota > Gammaproteobacteria > Burkholderiales > SG8-39 > CAIYPG01. The sequence goes on along the minus strand of VGIE01000456.1, from coordinate 1,539 downwards.
GTCGATGCCGTGACCGGCACCGAAGTCTCCCCGCTGCCCGAGGGTGCGGAAGAAGTCACCCTGAACAACCGGCTGCGTCGCGAGGTCGAGGCGGCCATTGCCGCGCTCAGGCTGGTGTCCACCGATCGCACCGTCCGGCTGGCAGCGGCCAAGGCTCTTGAAGGCGGCGCGGATGAAGGCATGCTGCCCATCCTTGCCCGCGCGCTGGAGAAGGAGTCCGATCCCGGGATCAAGGCGCTGCTGACCATCATCCAGGCCTCGGTGCAGTTGAAGAGCCCCGACACGGCGGTGCGCCTCGCCGCCGTCCGGGCGCTGGCCGGGAGCAGCAGTTCGAGCACCAAGACGGCGCTGCTCGGCCTGCTCGAGAAGAAGGGTGATGTCTGGTCGGAGCCCGATGCAGCAGTGCGGGCCGAGGCCCAGATATCGCTGGAGGCGGTCGAGCGGCGCCTGGTCACCGGACAGCGCATCGGCCAGGTGTTCAGCGGCGCCAGCCTGGGCTCCATCCTGCTGCTGGCCGCCCTCGGTCTTGCCATCACCTACGGCCTGATGGGTGTGATCAACATGGCCCACGGCGAGCTGATCATGATCGGCGCCTATACCACCTATGTGGTGCAGAACCTGTTCCGCAGCCACCTCCCGGATGCCTTCAACTGGTACCTGCTGGCCGCCGTGCCGCTCGCCTTCATGGCGTCCGCCCTCGTCGGCATGGTGCTCGAGCGCGTGGTGATCCGCTTCCTCTACGGCCGGCCACTGGAAACGCTGCTGGCCACCTGGGGCATCAGCCTGATGCTGATCCAGGGCATGCGCACCCTGTTCGGCGCGCAGAACGTGCAGGTGGAGAACCCGGTGTGGATGTCGGGCGGTATCGAGCTGCTGTCCAACGTGGTGCTGCCCTACAGCCGAATCGTCATCATCGGCTTCTCCGGTGTCGTGCTGCTGCTGGTGTGGCTGGTCCTCACGCGCACGCGCCTCGGCCTGTTCGTGCGCGGCGTGACGCAGAACCGCGCAATGGCCAGCTGCATGGGCGTGCACACCGCCCGCGTCGACACCTGGTGCTTCGGCCTCGGGTCAGGCATCGCCGGGCTTGCCGGTTGCGCACTGTCGCAGATCGGCAACGTCGGCCCCGACCTCGGGCAGAGCTATATCGTCGATTCCTTCATGGTGGTGGTGCTGGGCGGCGTCGGCCAGCTGGCCGGCACCGTCTACGCGGCACTTGGCCTCGGCGTGGTGAACAAGTTCCTCGAGGGCTGGGCTGGCGCCGTGATCGCCAAGATCATCGTGCTGGTGTTCATCATCATCTTCATCCAGAAGCGACCGCAGGGCCTGTTCGCGCTCAAGGGAAGGTTTGCAGATGCGTAGTCCCATGAAGCGAGCGCTCGCCCTACGGGACTTCAGGAGGAGTTGCGGTGAAGTCGGGGGATATGTAAGGGGGCGGAGCCCTCTTGCACGCTGCTGCCCGCTCAAGGGAAGGTTTGCAGATGCGTGAGCCCGCGACAACGCATGCCGGACTGCCGCCGCCCGGCCGCCCGCCGCTGTTCG
>VGIE01000455.1 GCA_016867955.1 Betaproteobacteria bacterium | reverse complement strand
CTTCTATCTGTCAGGATAACCAGATCGCGAAGGGAGCGTGCCCAGCGCATGTTTTCGTGGCGCCAAGCACGGGCGGGTGCGCGTATCCTGTCGCATCTCCGACGCCTCCAACAAGTCTACAATGCTGCGGAGCCGTCGCGATCTGTTGCGTGACCGCCGCGACGCCCTCGGACTCCGGAACGCCCATGACCGCCGCCAGCCCACAGCCGCCCAAGACCCCGCGCGAAGTCGACCAGGTCCGCCAGATCGCATTCGCCAACGGCGCGAAGGTCGCCGCCAACACCTCAGGCAGCGGCCGCAGCCTGATCAACATCACCCTCAGCGGCATGGACCCCAAATCGCCGCAATTCCGCGGCATGCTCAATGCCATGGAGTTTGCAGTACGCGGCCATTTCGATCGCGGGCAGGCTTTCCAGGGGATGGTGCGCTTCACGCTGAAGTCCAACCTGCTCGACATCATCGTCCGCTGCATGAAGTGAGACTGCGGGGCGCGCGGGGCGACGCCGATTCCGCTCGCCACGCGACGACCCCGGCTCGGGGCGGCCTCAGGCCAGCGTTGCATTGGCCAGCTTCACGCCGAAGCCGATGAACATCGCCCCGACGCCGCCGGTGGCACCGGCCGACAGGCGGCGCCGGCGGCGGAACTGCGCCGCCAGACGCGCCCCGCCATAGATCAGCACCGACAGGTAGAGCGCGCTGCAAACCTGCACGATCAGCCCGAGGATGGCAAAAGAGAGCCCCGGATGGTCATAGCCGGGGTCGACGAACTGGATGAAGAAGGAGATGAAGAACAGGATCGCCTTCGGATTCATCAAGCTGATGATGAGCGCCGTCCGGAAGGCGCGCTCGGGCGGCCGGGATGCCCCGCCGGCCACCCCCGCGGCGTCGGCCGCCTGCGAGAGCACCGGCGCCGGCGCGTTCGACGCCTTCCCGCGCCACATGGCCACCGCAGCGCGAATCAGGCCGACACCGATCCAGGCCAGATAGGCGGCGCCCGCATATTTGATCACCACGAACACGGCGGGCGAGGCATGCAGCAATGAGGCCACGCCCGTCGCCGAGAGCAACATGAGGATGGAGTCGCCGACGAAAATGCCGCAGGCCCCGCGATAACCTGCAGCCACCCCCAGGCGGGACGCCAGCGTCATGACATAGAGCGAATTCGGGCCCGGCAGCAGCACGATGAAGATGGTGCCCACAACGAATGTGGCAAGGTCGGTAATGCCGTACATGCCGCGATGATACCCGCCGCGGCGACCGCGTCGGCGTGGCCGCGCTCAGTTCGCCGGTCGCACCACCAGCGCCACGCCCAGCACTGCCGCGGCCATGCCCGCCACGGCCAGCAGTGTCAGCGTCTCGCCGAACATCAGCCACGCCATTACCGCCGTGACCGCCGGCACGAGATACATGAGGCTGGAGACCGAAGTCGCTGCGCCGCGCCTGATGAGGAGGAGCAGCAGCGAGATCGCCCCCAGCGACAGCACGACGACCAGCCAGCCGAGCGCAAAAATGAACTCGCCGCTCCAGACCACCGGCCGCGATTCGAAGGCCAGCGACAGCGGCAGCAGCACCAGCCCCGCGGCGACGAACTGCACCACCGATTGCGTGCGCAGGTCCTGCGCGCCGCACCAGCGCTTCTGGTACAGCGTGCCTGCCGTGATGGAGAGCAGCGCCAGCAGCGTCAGCGCCAGCGATTCGGGCGTGACGGCGCCCAGCGCCAGCTTGTTCCACACCACCATTAACACGCCGCCGAGTCCCAGCACGAAGCCCAGCCATTGGCGTCCGCGCACGCGTTCCCCGACCAACGGCCCGGCAAATGCGTTGAGGATGGGCTGCAGGCTGACGATAAGCGCGGACAGGCCCGCCGTCATGCCAATGCCGATGGCCGCGAATACGCCACCAAGGTATCCCGCCTGCAGCAGAATGCCCGCCACCGCCACATGCAGCACCTGCACCCCGCGCGGCCAGGTCGCGCGCATTGCCAGCGCGATGCCGGTCATCAGCACGATGACCACGGCAAAGCGCCACAGCAGGAACTTCAGCGGCGGGGCATAGGGCAGGCCGAACTTCGCGCCGATGAAACCGGTCGACCACAGCAGCACGAACAGCACCGGCATGGCGTGTGCCCACGTCGCGTTGCGGGCGCTTTCAACGGGGTGAAGCACCAACGAACCCTGCGACGCCCGCGGCTAGAGCGTGGCGCGCTGGAACACCACGCGCACGATGGCGATGATCACGGCGACCAGCACGAGGCCGCCGATGAGCGCAGCCACCACGACCTGCGCCGCAGCGACCTGGGCGCCATCCTTTTCCCAGATGCCCTGCATGCCGATGGCAGGCAGTCCGTAGAACGCTGTCTTCGCCACCTGCAGCGTGGCGGCGCGCCGCACGGGCGCCGGGCGGACTTGTTCAGGTTCCGGGGTGTTCATGGTGTTCGCGCAATGAGGGGGGTTAAAGTTGCATGACGACTTGCACCACGGATTATCCCCCTTTCCCACCCCTGCCCGGCCGCGGCGCCACGCGCATGTAATATGCGGGGCGGGTTCCTCGGCGTCCCGCAATGCCGGGCCGCGCTGCAGGAAGGCAGACCCCGTGTTCCTGACAACGTTAGGGGAAACCTCCCCTTGAGCTCCCCTGCACCAGGGCGCCTGACGCAA
>VGIE01000454.1 GCA_016867955.1 Betaproteobacteria bacterium | reverse complement strand
ACATGCAGGGTCACCCAGGCGAGCACGACGCCGCGCGCCTGCAACCTCGACAGCAGGGCATGGTCGAAGTGCAGTCCGGCCGTGGGCGCGGCTACCGCGCCGGTGTGGCGTGCGTAGACGGTCTGGTAACGCTCGGCATCCGTTTCGTCACCGGCGCGCGAGATGTACGGAGGCAGGGGCAGGTGCCCGTGCCGCTCGAGATACTCCGGCAGCGCGGCGGCACCCGCGAACTTCAGCCGGAAAAAATCACCCTCCCGGCCGATCACGGTGGCGCGGGCGCCGCCGGCGAACTCGATGCTGCTTCCCGCACGCGGCGTCTTGCTGGCGCGCAGCAGCACCAGCGCTTCATCAGTCGAGAGAACGCGTTCCACGAGCGCCTCGACCGATCCGCCCGTGGGCTTCGCGCCGAGCAGGCGCGCCCGCATGACACGGGTGTCGTTGAGTACAAGCACGTCGCCCGCCGCGAGCAACTCGGGAAGATCGTCGAACTGGCGGTGCGCAATCCCCCGTCCGCTGACATGCATCAGTCGGCTTCCGGTCCGTTGCGGTGCCGGAAACTGTGCAATCAGCGCCTCGGGCAGATCGAAATCGAAGTCGGACAGCCGATATACCTGCCGGGATTGTTTGCTGGGTGTGTGCACTTGCGGGATAATCGCTGCTCGTTGAAAGCCGGAATGGCGGAACTGGTAGACGCGCCGGACTCAAAATCCGGTTCCAGCAATGGAGTGTGGGTTCGATTCCCTCTTCCGGCACCACAAGGCGCATTTTATGCGCCTTGTTTGCGATTTCAGCGAGCGCCCGCAGGGGCGGGAGCTACAATCGTCGAGGCGGAGTGAGGATTGCGGGCACCACAAGGCGCATTTTATGCGCCTTGTTTGCGATTTCAGCGAGTGCCGGCAGGGGCGGGAGCTACAATCGCCGAAGCGAAGTGAGGGGGCCACGCCCTCTTCAAGCAACAACTGATCGGCCAGGCGCTTATTCCTGACCGGAACGAACGAGAATCGGATGCGAACTTGAAGGTTCTCCTTGCAGCAGATGACTCCAGGCACCTCCTGCGTGCAGCCGGTCATCGCATCAGGCATCGGGCGCAGTTCGGGGCTTCCGGGCGAAGCGTGCCGCTGCACGAGCGCATGCCGATTCCCTGCCGTGCCGCATTCGCGCTGACCAGTCCAGTGCCGGGCTCCTGTGCGAGCGGAGTGCCTGCCCGGTGCAAGGTCCTGGCACCGGCCATCCGCTGACCTGAGCCGATTTTTGCGATGCTCTTCAGCCTCGACGCGCATACCCTGATCTTTGCGGGGGGCGTTTCCGCCTTCATGACCATGCTGGCCATGGTGGCGGCGCGGCGCGGCGCGGCTTTCCGGATTCGATCGCCGGCCTGGAACTGTGGGGGGCCGGCAGCCGCGCGCAGGCGGCGGGCGCGCTGCTGCTCAGTTTTCGCGCCGGCCTGCCCGATGCGATCAGCGCCATACTGGGGCCGTCGTTGCTGGTGCTCGGCCAGTCGCTCATCCTGCACGCCATCCGTCGCTTTCACGGCGACCGCTTCCGGCCGGCGCTGATCTACACACCGGCGGCCGTAATGCTGGTCGGCACCTGCATCTTCTATTTCGGCACCGACTTGATCAACGTGCGCGCGGCGATCTATTCGGCCACCAGTTTCATTCAGCTGGTGCTTTCCATGCGCCTGCTGTTTACCGGCTTCCGTGAAAGCCTGCGCCCACCCGCGCGGCTGGCGGCTGCGGTGCTGGGAATGATTGCGCTGCTGCTGCTCTACCAGGCGCTGCACAGCATCGTGCTCGAAATCGGCATGCTTGAGTCCCGCAACATCAGTTACGTGCTGTTCGTCGCCCTGTACGGGGGCCTGAACGTGCTCGCGACCTTCGGCTTCCTGCTGATGGCCAACGAGCGCCTGCATGCCGAAATCGAGCGAATGGCGACGCTTGACTCGCTCACCGAGATATTCAATCGACGAACCTTCGTCAAGATGGCTGAAGTGGAACTGGCGCGCGCCGAGCGTACCGGTACCAGGGCATCGATCGTGTTTCTCGACATGGATCGATTCAAGGATCTCAACGACAGCCATGGGCATGCGGTAGGTGACCGCATGCTGCTGGAATTCGTCGGCTGCACGCGCAATGCGCTGCGTCGGCAGGACGCATTCGGGCGCTTCGGCGGAGAGGAGTTCTGCCTGCTGTTGCCGGAAACCGGCCTCGACGAGGCGCGGCAGGCAGCCGAACGTGTCCGTACGGCGGTGGCAGCGATGAAAGTCCGTTTCGACGGTCTCTCCCTGAGCTGCACGGTCAATGCGGGCGTGTCCGGCTCCGAGATTCACGGGTCCGATTTCGAGCGCATGCTGCGGGGTGCCGACGCAGCCATGTACGTGGCCAAGCGCAACGGCCGCAATCGCGTGGAACTGGACCCGGTTTCCCCGCAAAGCGCATAAGTGTTGCCGCGGGCCATGGTCTGGCCTGTTGCGCCGCCGAGACTGCGCCCGGGAGCGCCCGGCGGAAATGCCGTACGGCACCCGCATCCGGAAGAGCGTGAACGGCGCATGTGCAGAGCCGGGCCATGCGGCTAGAAGCGGACAGGAACTTGCGCTAAAGCAGCGCCAAGATGGTGCGGCGGTAACCGGCCGCGAGGAGTTCGGGGGGGGGCGGCACTGG